>NZ_VCIW01000033.1 GCF_005765165.1 Paenibacillus antri
CGAAGAGGCGTTCCCGGACGCGGCGGTCGCGGCGCAATTCGCGGACCCGCGGGCGCTCGTCGTGCCGGAGGCGCGGGCGGCGATTCCGCCGGAGGTGCTGACGAGCGCGACGACGGCGCTGGCCGGCTCGATCTCGTTCCTGTTCTGGATTTCGATTCTCATTCCGCTCGTCGGTTTGATCTTCGTCTTTATGCTCGGCAAGGCGAGGATGGAAATTCCGGCGAAGGGGCAGGGCGAGGAATCGCCGGCGCCGGTGCCGGTCGGACATTGATGATGTAGATGCGCAGGGGCCCCGACGACGCTTTCCGCGCGCAGAACGGGCGAACGGAGGGGGGACAGACATACAAGCCGGACAAGGGCTGTTGTCGTATGCTATGGGTGTAAACCATCACCTGAAGGAGCGTGGGATTCATGGCATACCGAAACAACTGCTACGGTTGCCCTCCGGTTAGCCCGACGATGACGGCGCCGGCGCAGCAAGTCGTTCAGAACGTCTATCATCCGACGGTGGTGCCGGTCGTGCACCCGGTCAACATCGTGAAGAAGCATCATTGCGTCCCGGTGTATCAACACTGCACGGTCGTGACGGTCACGGACGAAATGGCGAACGTCAGCAACTACAAAAGCAGAAAAAATCGCCGCCGCGCGCGCTCGAAGTAACGGGCGGCGTCTGTCGAAGGGAACGCCTGCGGGCGTTCTTTTTTTTGCAATAAGGGAGACACGTCCCGATCAATGCCGTATACAAAATATCGAGTGAGCAATACATAGTAACGTGTAATATGTACTTTGAAGGGAGGGAAATGAATGCTGCGAGAATTCAATCTTGTAATGGATTACATCGAAACCCGTCTAACGGAGGGAATTTCTGGAAAGGATATATCGAAAATCGTTGGATTATCTGATTATCATTTTAAAAGAATGTTTTCGTATATGGCCGGAATGTCTTTGAACGAGTATATCAAAAATAGGAGATTATCGGTTGCGAACGTCGAATTAATAAACGGAGCGAAAGTGACGGATATCGCGTATAAATATGGCTATCAATCTATGGATGGGTTTTCAAGAGCCTTTCGGGAATGGAGCGGTTTTCTACCTTCGGAAGTAACGAAAAACAAAATTCAGAAATCATTTCCCAAATTTACATTCTTTATAGATGTAAGAGGAGGAGTATCTATGGAATTCAAAATCGAAAAGAAAGAGAAGTTTAATATCGTAGGCGTATCGAAAAGAGTACCGATTCAATTCGAAGGCGAAAATAATGCGATCATCGAACTAGCCCGATCCATTACGGAACAACAACGGAATAGAATGCATCGATTGGCTGATTTATATCCTCATCAAGTCTTGAATGTATCTTATGATTTTGATGATGGTTTCTTGGAAGAGAAGGGTCACTTAACGCATATGATCGGTTTCGCGACTACAAAAGAAAATCCATTCGACGATTTAGAGCAAATTTCTATTGAAGAAAGCCTATGGGCCATTTTCCCTAATCAAGGACCATTCCCTGCTACGCTTCAAGAAACTACCGCAAAAATTTATACCGAATGGTTGCCTTCTTCGGATTATGAAGCAGCGGATTTACCTGGGTTTTCTTTCACAAAGTACAACGGAACATCGGAAAACGTATACAGCGAAATTTGGATGCCGGTAAAGGAAAGAAGGCAGCGATAAACTTGAATGAATGAACGAATGAAGACCAGTCGGAAGAAGTCGACTGGTCTTATTGAATTTATGAATTGAGGGACGAGCCGTCTGTGTTATGATGGGGCTAATCCAAGGAGGAAGGTGGCTTCGGATAATGTGGAAAGCGCTAGGGTGGTTGGTTTCGGTCGCGATCGCGGCCGCCGCCGGCATGCTCGTCGCGTTCGCGCTCGCCTTCGCGCTGGCGGCGGCATTGCTGCATGTCGCGTTCTACGTCGCGATCGGCTTCATCGTCATCGGATTGCTCGCGTTGGGGCGAGGAAGCGGCGGCGGGTATCGGATGTCGCTCGAGGACGCGGGCGCCCCGGAGGAGGCGGCGCACGACGCCGCCGAGCTGGAGAGGGAGATGCATACGATCCGTACCGAGGGAGCCCTCGAGTCCGTTCGGCGTTACCGGACCGCGCGGCTGTCGTTCGCGTCGTCGACGTGGATCGGCGCCGGCGCGGCGCTGCTGCTCGCATGCGTGTTGTTCGGTACATAAGTAGAGGAAGCAATATAATTATTGGAACGAAACGTAAAGGATGCGAAACATGAACCGACTAAAGCAAATCGAATTCGTATTCCCGGCGGCAACCGAAGAGGAGCGGCGATGGAACCGGACGTTCCGCAGCGTGATGGCGGGGTCGGCGGCTTCGCCGAACGAAGCGGTGTTTCTGCCGAAGCCGGAGGGGGCCCTGCCGACGACGGCGTTCCGCGAAGGCGGTTATGTCGCGCCGGCGATCGCGTTGGACGTCGAAGCGACGATCGACCTGCGCGTCGGCGCCGTCGCGCTCGCCGACCGGCGGACGCTCGAAGCGAGAGGATCGGCGATGCCCGCATCGTCGGCGTCGATTTCGACGCCGGCAGGGCTGCCTATCGAGGCGCTGCAGCGTCTATTGTCCGGCCGCGTCGTCGCCGTCGATCATACCGGTTTCAACGTGCCGACGTCTTCAATCGCGCGGGAGGCGTGGGATCGGCTGCTCCGGACGCTTGCGTCCGCGGCGAATTTGTACCGGTACCCGGGCGAAGATTGGCCGTTCCTCTTCCCGTCGACGTCGGACGAGTTCGCCGGAGAGATCGCTTCGTTCGACGCGTATCGCACGGCGAAATTCGAGCTCGTCTACGATGGCTGGACGAAGCTCCCGCTGCTGCAATTCGCGCTCTCGACGACGCTGACGCGCGAGGAGGCGGAGGCCGCGCTCCCGGGGCCGCACGGGTTCGGCATTCCCGGCTTGGACGGCATCTTCCGGTCGGCGTTCGTCGATTCCCCTTGGCGCGACGCGGTCGCGATCCGCTTCGACCTGTATTACGCGAGGAGCGACGCCGCGTTGACCGACTGGGAAACCGGCGAATGGCTCGTCCGCGAAGGCGGGCGCATTCGGGCGGCGGACGCGACGGAGGTATGAGGGACAACGACGAATAACGCTATCCATTACGCTTGCGCCAAGCGTAGGGATAGCGTTTTTTTTGGCATTGGCGAGGGTGAACTGCAATGGCGCAGGCATTCTCGGCAATCGAGCGGCGAATCGGCCGAACCCTGCGATATTACTGGTAATCGCGCTCTACACGATATATCTGCGCTAAATAGCTGCGCTTTTGCAAGTTGGGAGCCGGTTGCCATGGAGATGGGCGCCTATTACCTGCGCTTTTGCAGGAGGAGGCGCAGCCTCAGGTTTGCTTCCCCTTGAAATGTACTACGGCGCTGTACAGCATCTTATTGTGTAGCGGATGGAACGTGGTCGTGTGCGAGATCGCATGCACGTCCAACAGCAGGGCGCGGTTGTTTTCGATCTGCTCCGCGATTTTCTTCTCTAACGTCAACAAGTCGTACGCCTCGAAAAACTCGATCTTCGATTCGATTCTTTCCAACATGAATCCCATACGATGCGAACCCCTCCGAGCGAAATCTATCAAGCTTAAGTATACCATAGCGCGGGCAGCAATAAATATTTTCGGAAATGGGTTCAAAAGAAAACAAAGGCGTGTTAGTATAAAACAAACACATTCAAAAACAAAACAACATATTCGGAGGTACTCAGACATGCCGCAAAACTTATGGCAACAAAGCGAAGCCCAGCAGCTCAAACCGGGTCTCGACGAACTCGTGTATCGTTCTAACCTGCTCGGCACGGACCGCTCGGTCGCGAACTGGGGCGGCGGCAACACGTCGATGAAGACGGTCGTACAGGATTTCCGCGGCCGCGACGTCGAAGTCATGTACGTGAAAGGGAGCGGCTCGGACCTCGGGACGATGCAAGCGAAGCACTTCACCGGACTGCGGCTTGACGACATTCGTCCGCTGGAAGGGCGCGACGGGATGACGGACGAGGAGATGGTCGCATACCTCGCGCACACGATGATCGACGCGAAGCATCCGCGGGCGTCGATCGAGACGCTGCTGCACGCGTTCCTGCCGTTCAAGCATGTCGACCACACGCATCCGGACGCGATCATCTCGCTCTGCTGCGCGGACAACGGCCGGCAAATCGCGGAAGAAATCTACGGCAACCGATTCGTATGGGTTCCGTACGTGCGCCCGGGCTTCACGCTGTCGAAGATGATCGCCGAGGGCGTCCGGGGCAACCCGAACGCGGAGCTTGTGCTTATGGAGAAACACGGCCTCGTCACGTGGGGCGAAACATCCGAAGAGAGCTATCATAAAACCTTGCAAATTATCGGCGAAGCGGAAGCGTACATCGAAGCGCGCGTGAACGCCGATACGCTGTACGGCGGCAAGAAGTACGACGCCCTGCCGGAGGCGGAGCGCAAGAGCGTGCTCGCCCGCATCATGCCGATCGTGCGCGGCGCCGTCAGCGCGGAGCGCAAGATGCTGCTCACGTACGACGACGCGGACGACGTGCTGACGTTCGTCGGCAGCCGCGACGCGGCGTCGCTGTCCCAGGTCGGCGCGGCTTGCCCGGACCACCTCGTGCACACGAAGATGACGCCTTGCTTCATCGAATGGGATCCGGCGACGAACGACGTCGACGCGCTCATCGAGAAGGTGAAAGCCGGCATCGCGGCGTACCAAGCGGAATACGCGGCGTACTTCGAGCGTAACAAGAACGAAGGCGACAAGATGTCGGAGACGTCCCCGCGCGTCATCCTCATCCCGGGCGTCGGCATGATCAACACGGGCAAGAGCTGGGCGATGGCGCAAATCAGCGGCGCGCTGTACCACAGAGCGATCGCGGTCATGCGCGGCGCGACGGCGCTCGGCAACTTCGTGTCCTTAAGCGAAAACGAATCGTTCAACGTCGAGTACTGGCCCCTCGAGCTGTATAAGCTGACGCTCGCTCCGCCGGAAGCGGAGTTCAGCCGCAAGGTCGCCTACATCACGGGCGGCGCGGGCGGCATCGGCAGCGAGTCGGCTCGCCGCCTCGTGTCCGAGGGCGCGCACGTCGTGTTAGCCGACTTGAACCTCGAGGGCGCGCAGAAGGTCGCCGACGAGATCAACGCGAAGTACGGCGAGCATCGCGCGATCGCGGTGAAGGTGGACGTGACGAACGAAGAGCTGGTGGCGGCGTCCTACGACTTCACGGCGCTGAATTACGGCGGCGTGGACATTATCGTCAACAACGCCGGCCTCGCGACGTCGAGCCCGTTCGACCAGACGTCGCTGAAGGAATGGAACCTGAACATGAACGTGCTGGGCACGGGGTACTTCCTCGTGGCGCGCGAAGCGTTCAAGCTCATGAAGGCGCAGGCGATCGGCGGCTCGATGGTGTTCATCGGCTCGAAGAACTCGGTCTACGCCGGCAAGAACGCGAGCGCGTACAGCGCGGCGAAGGCGCTCGAAGCGCATCTGGCGCGCTGCATCGCGGCGGAAGGCGGCGAATTCGGCATCCGCGTGAACACGATTCTTCCGGATGCGATTCTGCAAGGCTCGGCGATCTGGAACTCGAACTGGCGCAACGAGCGGGCGGCGGCGTACGGCATCGAGCCGGACCAGCTCGAAGAGTACTACCGCAAGCGCACGACGCTGCTCGTGAACATCTTCCCGAGAGACATCGCCGAAGGCGTTGCGTTCTTCGCATCCTCGAAGTCGGAGAAGACGACGGGCTGCATGCTGACGATCGACGGCGGCGTGCCGGCGGCGTTCACGCGATAATCCAATCCTAAGGAGGGTATCATCTATGTCCATCCAACCATCCATCGAAAAGGGGTACGCCGCGGCGAAAGAGCTGTACGCGGCGCACGGCATCGATACGGACCAAGTGTTGAAGCGATTGGCCGACGTCAAGATCTCCATGCACTGCTGGCAAGGCGACGACGTGCGCGGCTTCTTGTTTCAAGATCAGGAGCTGTCCGGAGGCATTCAGGCGACCGGCAACTACCCGGGCGCGGCGCGCACGCCGGCGGAGCTGCGGTCGGATCTGGAGAAGGCGTATTCGCTCATCCCGGGCAAGCATAAGCTGAACCTCCACGCGATCTACGCCGACACGAACGAGAAGGTGGATCTCGATCAGCTCGAGCCGAAGCATTTCGCGTCGTGGGTCGAGTGGGCGAAGGCGAACGGCCTCGGCCTCGACTTCAACCCGACGTGCTTCTCGCATCCGAAGTCGGAAGACGGCTTCACGCTGAGCCATCCGGACCCGGCGATCCGGCAGTTCTGGATCGACCATTGCAAGGCGTCCCGGAAGATCGGCGCATACTTCGGCGAGCAGCTCGGACAGACGTGCGTCACGAACGTCTGGGTGCCGGACGGTTACAAGGACGTTCCGGCGGATCGGATGGCTCCGCGCCAGCGGCTAAAGGCGGCGCTCGACGAGGTGTTCGCGGAGCCGCTGAACCCGGCGCATAACTTAGACGCGGTCGAGAGCAAGCTGTTCGGCATCGGCTCCGAGGCGTACGTCGTCGGCTCGCACGAGTTCTACATGGGCTACGGCCTGCAAAACAACAAGCTGATTTGTCTCGATGCGGGCCACTTCCACCCGACGGAGACGATCTCGAACAAGCTGAGCTCGCTCGCGTTGTTCGCGGACGGCATTCTGCTGCACGTCAGCCGCCCGATGCGGTGGGACAGCGACCATGTCGTCACGATGGACGACGAGCTGCTGGACATCGCGCGGGAGCTGGTGCGCGGCGATCTGCTCGGCAAGACGCACATCGGTCTCGACTTCTTCGATGCGTCGATCAACCGCGTCGCGGCGTGGGTCATCGGCACGCGCAACACGATCAAGGCGGTGCTGCGGGCGATGCTCGAGCCGATCGAAGCGCTGAAAGCCGCCGAGCTCGAAGGCGACTACACGACGCGCCTGGCGCTGACGGAAGAGTTCAAGTCGTACCCGTTCGGCGCGGTGTGGGACTACTACTGCGCGACGCAGGGCGTTCCGGTGCGCGAAGCGTGGCTCGCGGAAGTAAAGAGATACGAGGCGGACGTGCTGTCTGCGCGCGGGCAAGAGGCGCTGTCGAAGGCGTAACTTACGGGACGTGAAGGTTCGCGGGGGAGGATTGACCTGAGCATGAGCGTATTGGCATTCGATCTCGGCGCGAGCAGCGGACGCGCGGTCGTCGGGCGGCTGACGGAGGGCCGCCTCGTCGTCGAGGAGGTTCACCGGTTCCCGAACGACCCGGTCGAGGTTGGCGGAAGGTTGTATTGGGACATCCTGCGGTTGTATCATGAAATCAAGCAAGGCATCGTGAAGGCGCGGCAGCAGGGGATCGACGTGCGCAGCATCGGCATCGATTCGTGGGCCGTCGACTTCGGGCTGATCGGCGCGAACGGGGAGTTGATCGCGAATCCGTACCATTACCGCGACCGTCATACCGACGGCGTCATGGACGAGGTGTTCGCGAAGCTGGGCAAAGCGTCGATCTACGCGAAGACGGGGCTGCAGTTCCTGCAATTCAATACGATGTATCAGCTCGCGGCGCTCGCGAAGGCGGATTCTCCGGCTCTCTCGGCAGCCGACAAGCTGCTGATGATCCCGGATTTGCTCCGATATTTCCTTACGGGCATTATGAAAGGCGAGTACACGAACGCGTCGACGACGCAGCTGCTCGGCGCCGTCGACCGCGCGTGGGACGAGGAACTCGTCGCGGGCGTCGGCGTCCGCCGGTCGCTGCTGCCGGACGTCGTGCAGCCGGGGACGGTCGTCGGCCCGCTCGCGCCGCGCGTGCAGGAGGAGCTGCTCGTCGGGCCGATCCCGGTCGTGGCGGTCGCCGAGCACGACACCGCCTCGGCGGTCGTCGCCGTGCCGGCGCTCGAAGCGGACTTCGCGTACCTCTCCTGCGGCACATGGTCGCTGCTCGGCACGGAGCTCGACGAGCCGGTGTTGACGGAGCGGGCGCTGGCGTGGAACTTCACGAACGAAGGCGGTTACGGCGGGACGTATCGGCTGCTGAAGAACATCATGGGCCTGTGGCTCGTGCAGGAGTGCAAGCGCGCATGGGATAAGGCGGGCGGCTCGCGGTCGTTCGCCGAGCTGGCGGAGCGCGCGGCGGAAGCGAAGGCGCATGTCTCGTACATCGACCCGGACGACGATCGATTCCTGAGCCCGGCCGACATGCCGGCGGAAATTCGCGCCTATTGCCGCGAGACGGGGCAACCCGTGCCGGCCACGGAAGCGGAGACGATCCGCTGCGTGCTGGAGAGCCTCGCGCTGAAATACCGTTATGTGCTGGAACGGACGGAGGCGCTGGCCGGGAAGACGTTCGGCGGCCTCCACATCGTCGGCGGCGGCATTCAGAACGAGCTGCTGTGCCGCCTGACGGCCGATGCGATTCGCCGCCCCGTCTGGGCGGGGCCGGCCGAAGGGAGCGCCATCGGCAACGTCCTCGTGCAGCTCATCGCCGCGGGCGACATCTCGTCGCTCGCCGAGGGGCGCCGCATCGTGCGCGATTCGTTCGGCGTCGCGACGTACGAGCCGACCGACGGAGAGCGGTGGTCGGCGGAGTACGAACGTTTCCTCGACATTACGAAATTAAGAGCTTAAGAAAGGGGGTCCGCTAGATGCTGGTTGCGGAACGGCTGCAACGGATCGTCGATCTCGTCAACGAACGGAAGAGCATACGCGTATCCGAGCTGAGCGAGCTGTGCGACGTCACCGAAGAGACGATCCGCCGCGATCTGGATAAGCTCGAAGCGGAGGGCAAGCTCGCCCGTACGCACGGCGGCGCGATCAGCCTCGCGGAAACCCGAACGGAAGTGCCGTATTACGAACGGGAGATCGTCCGCAGCGAAGAGAAGCGGCGCATCGCGGAGGAAGCGGTCAAGCTGATCCGGCCGAAGGACCGGATTTTGCTCGACGCGAGCTCGACGGCCTGGTACATGGCGAGGCTCATCCCCGACATGCCGCTCACCGTCCTGACGAACTCGATCAAGGCGGCGGTGGAGCTCGCGGGCAAGGAGAAGATCCAGGTCATCTCCACCGGGGGCATTCTGTCGCCGGGATCGCTCTCCTACGTCGGACCGCTCGCGGAACGCGCCTTGGAGTTATATCACGTCGATCGATTGTTCCTCTCGTGCAAGGGCGCCCGGCTCGACCGAGGGCTCAGCGAGTCGAACGAGCTGCAAGCGCTCGTGAAGCAGCGAATGATCGCGGCGGCCGACGAGGTCGTGCTGCTCGCCGATCATTCGAAGTTCGAGGTGCAGGCGTTCACGCACGTCGCCGGCTGGGACCGCGTGACGCGCGTCGTGACGGATGCGGGCACCGCGGCCGGCGACGTCGCCCGCTTACGCGAGATGGGCATCGACGTCACGCAATTGACGGCTTCGTCGTCGTAAAGTCACCGCATTCGCCGAAACGGCGGGTGCGGTTTTTTCATGCGATAAGCGCCGGGATGAATCGGAACATAGGGTGACAATCGACGGGGTTCAGGATAATATTGGGAAAAAGGGCTGCGGAGGTTGAGAGGATGAAGCTTCAGCGAACGGGGGCGTTGTTCCTGGCGACGGCAGCCCTATGGCTGACGTTGCAAGGCTGCGAACGGAACGAGGGCGGGCCGCCCGACGGGGCGGCTTCGGAGGAGCGGTCTCCGTTCCCGGCTCCTTCCGAGATCAACTCGATTCGAGTCGCGAACGAGGCGGACGGCGCCTTGATTGCAGCGATCGATAACGCGTTCATCGCCGGGAGGCTGGCAGAAGGCCTTAGAGAAGCGAAGCCGTCGTACATCGACGATCCGGAGCCGTTCGGGCGGACGTATCGGGTGGATCTGAACGGTAAGGACAAAGCGGGGCAGCCGTTTACGTACACGTTTACGTTGAACGACATGACCGAAACGGATGCGCTGCGAGACGCCGGGAAGGTGTACATCACCGGGGAGGACGGGACGACGAAAGCGTGGACGGTGCCGAGCGGGTGGATTCGCGCCTTGTTCGGGTATGACGCGGCGGCAGATCCGCTGCTGTACATTACGACCGTCGACGCAAGCGCCAGCGTCGTCGTGCAAGCGAACCGGCGCATTCGAACGGCGTCCGCGACCGCGGCCGTCGCAGACACGCTGCAGGTCGCCGGCTTGAAACCGGGAGCGAAGGCGCCCGGGTATAGGATTCATTGGTCGGACCCGCAGCGGTTCGTCGTTCGATTCGATGCGCTGCCGGAGGGCGTATCCGTGCGGTTTCGCTTGGACGGCTTAGCGTCGGCGGACGGCGAGACGTTCGCGGTCGCGGAGCAGCCGGAGCGGAACGCCGCCGTGCTGAGCGGCGCCGACGCATGGAGCGGCGTAGGCTGGGCGGGCGCGGACGGGCGAATCGAGCGGACGCGCGAGGTCGGCGAAGCGGTCATGCTCGGACCGATCGGCGGAGACGCGGGCGATTTCGTCGCAGCCTACGGTGCGGACGGGACGGTGACGTTGATCGAACTGGAAACCGGAGCAGCGCGAATTCTTCCGGACATCGCATGGCCGGAGCCCGGAACGCCGTTCGGCAACGACTACGGCTCCGCCGTGATGTTTTCCGATCGGCTGCACGGCAGTATCCTCTACGCGGTACACGGGAACCGAACGCTGTATCGGGTCGAGATCGACACGGGCGAAGCGGCGAAGCTGTACGAGTCGGATCGGCCGGTGAAGTCGATCGCGACCTCTCCCGACGGACGGCGCGTCGCCTTGCTCGTCAACTTGGAAGATTCGCTGACGGCCGAAGGCGACCTATACGTGCTGAACGAAGCCGGCGAGCGCGTGACGATCGTACAGAAGGCGACATTCGGCGGACATAGCGACGGCTTCCTGTTTCCGATACCGATCCGATGGGTCGACGATCGAACGGTATCGGTCGGGCGGTACGACGCTGACCGCGGGGCGACGGCGCGGATCGATGCGGAAGACGGTTCGATTCGGATCGTTCCCGGCGCGGCGCTGCCGGAGCGGGCGCAACGTCTCTTAGACGAGCAGGTCGGTTGGCCGACGGAGGCGTTTCGCGTGCTGCCGCACCCGGACGGAGCGCGATACGCGGTGCAGACGGCCGAAGGGAGCTGGCTCGTCGACGAGGCTTCGGCACGCGCGATCTGGCTCGGACCGGGTACGACGCTGCAGTGGGCGGACGACGATCGGATCGCGGTGTGGGAGCAGCCGGCGTCGTCGAACGTTCGGCCGTACCCTCTCGGCTGACGGGTCTTCGGCAGCTCCGCCTCCCCGGGGATAAAGTTAATAAAGTTATATGGAAGTTGATACCTTCTTCTGTCTCCCCTTTGAGAAATCGCTTACAATTCGATTGTAGAAGTCATTAACTCATTGGGGGGCTAGCTACAATGGCAAGAACCTTTTCGAAATCGTTCGCATGTCTACTGGCTTTGACGCTCACAATTACCGCGTGTTCCGGCGGCGGCTCGTCCGGCGGTTCGTCGAACGGCCCGGCGGAGACGCCGCCCGCGGCGGAGAAGCCCGCCGAGGGAGGGGGCGCCTCGGCTCCGGCGGAAAGCGAAGGCTTGCCCGCGAAATTCGATCCGCCCGTCACGTTGACCGTCGTTCGCGGCGTCGGCTCCGACGTGAAGTTCAAGGACGGCGAGTCGATCGAGGACAACGTGCATACCCGGTGGGCGAAAGAGAAGCTCGGCATCGAAATTAAATATTTGTGGACCGTCGTCGATACGAACGACGCGTTCAAGACGAAGGTACGCTTGGCGCTGTCCGCCAACCAGCAATTCCCGGACGTGCTGCCCAACCGTCTGTCCTCCGACGTCATCAACGACTTGATCGATTCCGGCAAGTTCATGGAAGTCGGCGACGCGTTCGAGAAATACGCCTCCCAGACGTGGAAGGACGCGATGAACGAAGACCCGACCGTCTGGTATCCGCATACGCGGGACGGCAAAAAATACGGCATTCCGATTTTGGATTACGCGTACAACGGAGACCCGGTTCTCTTCATCCGCGAGGATTGGCTGAAGAAGCTGAATCTGGAAGCGCCGAAGACGCTCGACGACTTGGAGAAGGTGTTGGACGCGTTCACGAACGGAGACCCGGACGGCAACGGCGCGAAGGATACGTTCGGCCTCACGATCGGCTTCAAGAACTGGCTCAATACGTGGATGGCGGACGCCGGCTGGGTGTTCGGCGCGTACGGCACGATGCCGAACCAGTGGAATAAAGACGGCCAAGGCGGCATCGAGTACGGCTCCGTCAACCCGGCGATGAAGGACGGTCTCGGACGAATCAAGAGCTGGATGGAAAAGGGCTACATCTCCAAAGAATCGGCGCTGTGGGACGAAGTGAAAGCGACGGAGGCGTTCACGGCCGGCAAGGCGGGCATCGTCGCGGGGCCGCACTGGATGCCGTATTGGCCGCTCGAGGACGTGAAGAAGAACGTGCCGGGCGCCGAATACAAGGCGTATCCGATCCCGACCGGACCGGACGGCAAGGCGGGGCGCCACGGCACGACGAACGCCAACGGCGTCGTGCTGCTCAACAAAGACATCGGCGAGGAGCAGTTGAAGGCGTTCTTCGTGTACCAGAACTACCTGTTCGACAACTACGCGAACCCGACCGCGGGGAGCGAGCATGAATTAGGCCTGCACCAAGGCTACGATTGGGATATCGTGGACGGCAAGCCGACCGTATTGACCGAAGGCCAAGGCGGCTTCGCAAGCAACAAGTACACGCTCACCTTCGACGGCGCGCGCATTCCTTCGCTGTCGCTGACGACGCTCGCGAAGATCGCCCGCGGCGAGGAGGCGGTGACGCCGTACGAGAAGCTGCAGAAGGAGATGGCGCCGGCGACGGTGCTGGAAGCGGCTAAGATCGTAATGGATCAG
This sequence comes from Paenibacillus antri, assembly GCF_005765165.1. Lineage (NCBI taxonomy): Bacteria > Bacillati > Bacillota > Bacilli > Caryophanales > Paenibacillaceae > Paenibacillus > Paenibacillus antri. The sequence goes on from NZ_VCIW01000033.1 coordinate 12,879, forward strand.
AAGGATATCGTCATGCCGAGCATGTTCACCGGCACGCCGACCCCGACGATGTCCAGCAAGCGCGAATTCCTGGAGAAGCTGGAGAAGGAGACGTTCTCCAAAATCATCTACGGCGAAGTCCCGTTGGAGGAGTTCGATAAGTTCGTCCAGGATTACTTGAAAAACGGCGGCGAACAAATCAAGCAAGAGGCCAACGAGTGGTATAAGTCGGTAGGCGGAAACTAATCCTTAAGCACCTAAGAAGGCCCGGCCGACGCTGTCGGCCGGGTTTTGTTCTACGCTCGCGGAAGGGGAGATGGCGATGGGTTGGAATCCGAAAGACTGATACGTTCGCAGCGAGGGAGCCGACATCGCGTGGGAGGGCGCGGCGCTGCGGGTTACGACCGAGCCGGGCGGGGGACACGCGTACTTTCGCGTGGACGCGTCGGACGAGGACGCGCTTCGGGAGGCCCGCTTTCTCGTGATGGACGTCTATCACGAGAAGGACGAGGTGCTAGGCGTAGCGCTCCAGTTTTTCAGAGACGGCGAGGCGCGGGGCGAACGTTCGCTGGCCGCGTTGATGGGCGCGCTGCCGGGCGTGCGGACGCGCCTCGCGTTCCCCCTTGCGGCGCTCGACTCGGAGCGGGTATTTCTGCCGAGAACGCCGGGACGGCTGAAGACCGTTATTTTCGGCGAGGGACTGCGGCAGCGGGACATTCGCTCGTTCGCGATCGGAACGCCGGAATCGCTGGACGGCTGGCGGTTCGAGCTGGAGAACGTGCATTTCGCGGCGGAGGAACCGGACTATCCGGTGCCGCCGACGCCGATCGTCGACGAGCTCGGTCAATATAAGCGTAAGACGTGGCCCGGCAAGACGAGCTCGCGCCAGGAGATGATCCGAGCGCTGAGGGAGGAGTACGATGCGGGGGGAGCGGCGGCGATGCCGAACCGGTCGACATACGGGGGAAGCGCCGAGCGTCGATACGAGGCTACCGGCTACTTCCGCACGGAGCGGGACGGCGCGCGCTGGTGGCTCGTCGATCCGGACGGATACGCGTTCTTCAGCCTCGGAATGGACTGCGTACAGCCGGGAGAGGCGGGGAAGGTCGACGGCATCGAAGCGTTGTTCGACAGTCTGCCTCCCGGGAGCGGAACCTTCAAGGACGCCTGGCGGACCGGAGAGGACGGCGGACCGCTGCATCGCGGACGGTACTTCAACTTCGCGGTCGCGAACTTGATCCATGCGTTCGGGGACGATTGGTTTCCGCGGTGGGCGGAGCTCACGGCCCGGCGGCTGAAGCGGTGGGGCTTCAATACGGTCGGCAATTGGTCGAATCCGGTGTTTATTGAAAGCCAGGACATCCCGTACGTCTACCCGCTCCAAGATTTCCCGGCGACGGAACGGACGGTGTTCCGGGATTTCCCGGACGTGTTCAGCGACGAATTCCGGGCCGCGTCCGAGACGTTCGCGGAGCAGCTGAAGGCGTTCGCGGGGGACCGGCGCCTCATCGGGTACTTCCTGCGCAACGAGCCGCTCTGGGCGTTCGCCGACGGGGTGAATCTGGCGGAGAAGCTGTTGGAGAAGGACGAAGGGTTCGAGAGCAAGCGGGAGCTGATCCGGTTCTTACAGGAGCGGTACGCCGAAGACGTGGACGGCTTCAACGCGGCTTGGGCGTCGAGCTTCGCGTCGTTCGACGCGCTGCTTGCGCCGATCGAGAAGGCGGCGGAGCGGTCGGAGCGGGCGAGGGACGACCTGGAAGCCTTCACGCGGCGCATGATCGAAGCGTATACGGCCATTCCTTCGGAGGCGTGCAAGCGGGTCGATCCGCATCACCTGAACTTGGGGATGCGCTACGCATGGATATCGTCTCCCGCGCTGTACGAAGGCAGTCAGCATTTCGACGTGTTCTCGATCAACTGCTATAAGATGAAGCCGGACGCGGAAGACATTCGCGAGATCGCCGAACGGACGGGGAAGCCGGTTCTGATCGGCGAATTCCACTTCGGCGCGCCGGACGCCGGCCTGTTGGCCACGGGGCTGCGCGGGGTCGCCACGCAAGCGGAGCGGGGGAAGGCGTATCGGTATTATACGGAGCAAGCGGCGGCGCTGCCGGCGTTGGTCGGCGTGCACTACTTCATCTTGAACGATCAAGCGCTGCTCGGGCGGTTCGACGGCGAAAATTTCCAAATCGGGGCGGTCGACGTCTGCCATCGCCCGTACGAGGACTTCATCCAAGGCGTGACCGAAGCGCATGCGCGCATCTACGACGTCGCTTCGGGCGTCGTTCCGCCGTACGAAGAAGAGGCGAAGGAAATTCCGCGCGTCGGCTTCTAGCGGTCGCAGGAATAGGGAACGCGAAAGTTCCCTATATCCGCTGCGAACAGCCGAAAGGGGCGAATAGGGAACATGAAAGTTCCCTATCGGCCGCGGAAACGGGGCGGAACGCCCGATTCGATAGAAATAGAGAAATTTTCTGTTCCCTAATCATCCTGATTCCGGAGATGGGTCACAAATAGGGAAACTTGCCGTTCTCTATTTCGATGCTGCATACGCGTGCTGGCGAGAAAAAATAAAGTTCGGCACAAAGGAAATCTCCGAAATCTACCGAGGTTGTTTATCGCGTCAAGGTTCGCTTCATAATAATTGGCGATCTTGCAATTCTAAAACAGCGGCCCCTGCGCGTTCCCCAAAAGCCTCACTCTCTCCTGAAGGCCTTCTACAACTTCCTTCGGTATTTCCCTGACTTTGATATCTCCCCCCAAGAAAAGCAGCCAATTTGTCATTTCGGCCAATTCGTCTGGACGGTTAACGTGGACGAAAGTCTTTAAAATAGCCGTAGTTTGATAAGGATTCGTATACGAAATGGATATTTTTAATGGATGGTACTTTTTGAACTGGGCAATCGCCTTGGGACCAAGTTCGAGGACCAGGTTGACGGCTTCCTCTTGCTTGCTCAGTTGTTCGGCAATCTTCTTCTTGCTTATTCTCTTTTTCCCGGGATACGGCTTGACATCGGTGAGATAGTCGACGGGTATAATCCGCCTCTTTTCCTCCTCCAGGTCGAAGCCTTCAATTTGCCAAGCGCTTTTTTCGCGATACAGGTGCATGAGATAGATGGTATAAGAATTTATTTCCCTTCCTTCTTCAACGGAAACCACTAAATAGCTGTCCTTCAGAAGGATTTGGATGAGTTGCTCTAACATGGGATGGGGCAGATCCGACAGATCGAGCAGGTCGGGATTGTGGGGGTTGGTACCTTCGAAGAGCAGGGTCCGATTTAACAGAACAAGATCGTCCTGCTGGTTTTCGGAGATGAGGCCGAGCAATTTTTCCGCTAAAGAGTGGCGACTCTTGAGATAAGGGAGTTGCAAATTTCGCGTGGCCATGAAGGCGATAAACAGCGCTTTGATCTCATTGTCGCTAAAGCGGACAGTGGGCAGGACGGAGTTGCTCATCACGAAATACCCCCCGTCCCTCCCGACTTCGGCGACCAGAGGCATTCCCATCGCTTCAATTTCCCGGATATCTCGAATCGCCGTCGAGCGGGAGACGTTAAATTCATGCATGATTTCCGAAATCGTAAAATGGGCGCGGTTGTTGATGTACCGCATGATGACGTTAATCCGTTCTACTTTTTTCATGGGGACCTCTAAACAGTATCATATTTTGACATGATTAATCGTTATTATAAACCTATCAAGTAAAAAAACAATCCATTCAAAAAAGGAGTTGGCAAAATGGCGACGTACATGCTTGAGGAGAAAGACAGCTTTATCGTTGCAGGCATTGGAACGGAACTGAAGAGCGATTACACGGACTACGCCGGCATGAACAAGGAGAAGGAAACGTTTTGGCAAACCGTGAGGCAGGATGGAAGGCTGGATGCATTGAAGGTTGTCGCTGCGAACGACTACATTTTTGCAGTGAACGAATTGGTGAACCGCAAGAGGATGTATTATGCCGGCGTCCTGGCGGGAGCATCGGTAGCGGAAGAATACAGGTCGATTACATTCCCCAAGGGACCATGCCTCGTCATTAAAGGCGAAGGGAAGACGGCGGAAGAAATGAGTAGTACCCTTACCGGCATTGCCTTTGGTCAAGTTTTGCCGGAAGCCGATAGCTTTGCTTATGTCGGCGGGCCCAATGCAACGGTGGAGATGGGGCGGCGAGACGGACTTGTCTATGGCGAAACGTGGATTCCGGTTGTGAAGAAATAAACGAGAATAATGGAGGAATGGAAATGAGTACGATGATCGGTAATGATAAAACAATGAAGGTTGGATCCCGCTCTATGGGAAGGACGGCCGCTTTTTGGACCGTCACCCTTATTCTCGGATTCTCGATTGCTTTAAGCGGTATCGGGCAATTGATGCGATATGGGGGCAATGTCGATTTAGTGACGGAGATTGGTTTTCCGTTATATATCACGACCATTCTCGGCGTCTGGAAATTGCTTGGAGTCATTGCGATCGTAATGCCGGGTTTCCCCCGGCTTAAGGAATGGGCTTACAGCGGGTTGTTTTTTCTAATGACGGGTGCGGCCTTGTCTCATGCGTTCGCTAACGATTACGGCGATGGCGGATTCCATGTGATTCTTCCGCTTTTCTACGCCGCGCTCGGCATCGCCTCCTGGGCGCTGCGTCCGAAAAACCGCAGGCTTTAATAGGTAGACATCTTTTTCCTATCGCACTACTATTAGGTAGGAGCGCCGTGAACGAACAATCGGTTGTATTAAGAACCATTCAAAAGAGGAGTTGGGATGGTGGCAACGTATACGTTTGAAGAAAAAGACAGCTTTATCGTGCTTGGCATTGGGACGGAGCTGAAGAGCGACTATACGGATTATGCAGGCATGAACAAGGAGAAGGAAAACTTTTGGCGGGCCGTGGAGCAGAATGGAACGTTGGACAAGTTAAAGGCTGTCGCTGCGAACGATTATATTTTTGCCGTAAACGAAGCGGTAAATCACAAAATGATGTATTATGCCGGCGTTATGACAGATGCATCGATACCGGAAGAACACAGAGTGATCCAATTCCCCAAGGGACCGTACCTCGTCGTGAAAGGGGAAGGGAAGTCGGCCGATGAGTTGAGCGGTATGCTCACTGGTATCGCCTTTGGTCAAGTTTTGCCGGCAACCGATCATTACGCCTATGTCGGCGGGCCCAATGCAACGGTTGAAATGGGGCACCGGGACGGCCTCGTATATGGTGAAATGTGGATTCCGGTTGTGGAAAAGTAAAAGAGATCAGCAGGAGGAATGAAGATGTCTCATATCGTTGATTTTAAACAAGTGTCTACGGTCGGTTTGGAATCTTCCCCAGTAGCGGAAGCGCTTGCCGGTTTGCGTGCGAATGAAGCCCGTTACTTCATGAACAAATACAAGCACGAGTTTACGGTCGTTCCGGCCGGCGAAAGCCAGGAGACGCTTGATTACGTGAACCGGATTTTGAAAGAAGAACGCGGGATCGCGTTTGCGGCCAGACCTCTGGAAACCGCGCGTTTCCAAGTCGAGAATATCAAATGGGCCTTCGTCTTTTATGAGGACGGTCTGGCGATCAACGTCATGTATACGGTGGATGATCCCAAGAAGCGGGCCGTTGGATTTAAGCTGTCCGAGGGGATGGAAGTACCCAAAGAGTTGGAAGAGAAGAAGTTCAAATTTGCAAGACAAAAATCCAAGCTGGCGGGAACCATTCGAGGCTCGTTCTTCGTTATCAAAGGCGAATATTGATGCGATTGGAAGGCACCCGTTCGGGTGTCTTTTATTTTGCACATCAAAAATACCGTCAGGCGCGATGGCCTGACGGTATTTTTGCGACATTTTCCGAATCGCCTTACTCCTTCACCGCGCCGAGCACGATGCCCTTCACGAAATACCGCTGAAGGAACGGATACACCAACAAAATCGGCAGGGCGCCGATGAAAATTTGAGCGGCCTTCACGGTTCGCTGCGCGATGTTCTCGAGATCTTCCGGCCGCACGTTCACCTTGCTGAAATCCTGCTGCACGATGATCGTCTGCAGGAACGTAGCGAGCGGATACCGGTCGTATTCCGTCATGTACAGCAGCCCGTCGAACCATGAATTCCAATGGAACACCATGTTGAACAGCGACAGCGTGGCGATGGCCGGCAGGGAGATGGGCAGGAAGACGCTGACCATCGTACGGAAGTGGCTTGCGCCGTCGATCAGGGCCGCCTCCTCCAGCTCCTTCGGCACCGTCCGGAAGAAATTCAGCATGAGGATCAGCAGCCATACGTTGATCGCCGTTGGCAGCACGAGCGCCCAGATCGTATTCATCAGGTGCAGCTTCTGAACCAAAATGTAGAGCGGAACCATCCCCCCGCTGAACAACATCGTAAACACGAAAAACCAAGCGTACGCGGTCCGGCCCTTGAACGTATAATCTTCTTTCGAGAGCGGGTACGCGGTCAGGAAAATGAGCGCCATGGAGATGACGGTGCCGAGCGCGGTCCGCTCGACGGCGATCCATAAGGCGCTTAAGAAGTTATTGTTGCCGAGCGTCTTCGCGTAGGCGTCGACGGTGAAGTCGATCGGCCACAGCCCGACGAGATTGGCGCTGGCGGGCGCCTTGCCGCTGAAGGAAACGGCCAAAATATGAACCATCGGCAGGATGCATAACAAGCTCGTGACGCCGAGGAACGTATAATTAAACCACGAGAACAGCCGGTACGATATGGAGATCCGACGCATCGGACATGCCCCCTCTTCGTTAGAATATTTTATAGTTGGCGAATTTGTAAGCGAGACGGTACGAGATGACGATCAGCACCAACGCGACGAAGGATTTGAACAGGCCGACGGCCGTCCCGAAGCTCATCTCGCCGTTCAGAATCGCCATGCGGTACACGAACGTGTCGATAATGTCGCCCTTCGAATAAACGAGCGGATTGTACAGGTTGAAAATTTGGTCGAAGCCCGCGTTCAAGATGTTGCCGAGCGATAATGTGCCGAGCACGATCGTAATCGGTATGAGGGCGGGTATCGTAATGTGCACCGTCTGCTTCCACCGGTTCGCGCCGTCGACTTCCGCGGCTTCATAGAGGGAAGGATTGATGCCGGCGAGCGAAGCGAGGAAGACGATCGTGCCGAAGCCGAATTCCTTCCAGACGTCGCTGAGCACGACCGTGACGCGGAACCAGTCGCCGTTGCCGAGGAAGAAGATCGGCTCGATGCCGACCGCCGTCAGCGCCTTGTTCACCAAGCCGGCTTCGGGAGAGAGCATATCGAGCAAGATCCCGCCGAGGATGACCCAAGACAGGAAGTGCGGCAAATACACGAGCGTCTGCACGGCGCGCTTGAACCCGAGGACGCGGATTTCGTTCAGCAGCAGCGCGAACAGGAACGGAGCGAACAGCTGGAAGACGATCTTCAAGGAAGCGATGATCAGCGTGTTCCAGATGACTTGAATGCTGTCCGGTCGCTCGAACATGTACCGGAAGTGGTCCCAGCCGACCCAAGGAGAACCCGTGAAGCCGAGCCAAGGCTTAAAGTCCTGGAACGCCATGACGATCCCGGCCATCGGCAAGTAGGCGAAGACGATCGTAAAGACGATGCCGGGAACCAGCATCAGATGCAGCGGCCACGTTTTGCGGAAGTTCCAACGCAGCTTGGGGCCTCTCGTTCGAATGTGCATAGCGGTATCGACTCCTCGCGAAGAATGACCGGTCCTTTTTTCCGCGCGAACCGGCGGTTGTATCCTGGATCGGTTACAGTTATATTGTAGAGGGAAACCGCTTTCATTTCGACGTGAAAATGTAAAGACCGATATAACTTTGTTAACCGATTGATCGCGGAAGGGGAGAATGGCCGTGGTTCGAAACCGATTGACCACGTACGCGAAGCTCGTCATCTTGATCTTTGCCTTGTTGGTCCCGATCTCCGTTCTGTACACGTACTCCAACGATACGACGTCGGGGGTCGTGAGGGAGGAAATTTTCGAATCGAATCGGAAGCAGCTCGTCTTCCTCGCCAGCCAAATGGACGAGCGGGCGGAGGAGTTGGCGACGCTGGCCGTGCTGCTCGTGCAGGACAACATCGTCAACGACTTCCAGTACGTGAAAGATTACGGACGGTACACGGAAGTGATTCGAACGCGCACCGACGTCGTCGATCGGCTCATGCTGCAGCTGACCGCCAATAGCTGGATCAAGCAAATTTCCGTATTCGCGCCTCGCGCGGGCGAGCTGGAATCGACCGATCGCGGGCGCATCTTCGACGCGGCCGCGCTCACGACGAACGTCGAGCACGGCTGGCGGTACGACCGCGCCTCCGGAGAGTTCGGTTGGTTCGCGGTCGAGCCGGCGAGCATGTACAACGAACCGCTGAAGGCGAAGCTGGTCACGGAAATTCGGTTCTCCCGAAGCAATATCGAGGAGATGCTCGACAATTACGACGCCGGAGGCTCGCGGAAGCCGTTCCTCTATCGCGCGGGAGACGGCATGATCGCCTTGCGGGAGGACGACCGGGAAATCCGGGAGCGCGTGACCTCCTTGATCGACGAAGGCGGGGGGGCGTTCTTCAATCGGACGCTTACGTACGACGGGAAGGAATTTCTGGCGAGCGCCGTCTATTTGCCGAATCTCGATTGGTACGTAGTGGACTACGTGCCGCTCGAGGAGGTGCTGGCGCCGATCGTCCGCAGCCGGAACCTGTTTTATTCCGTGCTGGTTTCTCTCCTCTTGTTCGGCTTGGTCGCCTCCTTCATCTTATACCGCAACGTGCAGCTGCCGCTTCGCGAGCTGATTCGAAACATGCAGCGGCTCAAGATGGGCGATTTCGGAACGCGGATCGACGACGCGCCGCGCAACGAGTTCCGATTCGTCTTCGAACGGTTCAACAGCATGGCCCGGCAAATCCAGGACTTGGTCGAAAAGGTGTACACCGAGAAGCTGCGCTCTCGGGAAGCGACGTTAAAGCAGCTGCAATCGCAAATCAACCCGCATTTCTTGTACAACTGCTTGTTCTTCATCCAAAATCGAGCGAGGCTCGGCGACGAGCAGGCGGTGGAAGCGATGGCGCTCAACCTCGGCGAATATTACCGGTACACGACCCGTCACGAGAAACAAACCCCTCTGCTCGAGGAAGAGATCCGTCTTCTTGAAAACTATTTGGTCATCCAGCAGCTTCGCTTGAAGCGGATCCGATACGAGATCGACGTTCCGGAGTCGATGCGCAAGCTCTCGATCCCGAGGCTGCTCGTGCAGCCGATCGTCGAAAACGCGATCGTGCACGGTCTCGAGCCGAAGGACGGCGAAGGGCGCATTCGGATTTCGGGGGCGACGGAGGACGGGCGCTGCCGGTTCACGATCGAGGACGACGGCGTCGGGATGACGCCGGAGCGGCTCGCGGAGCTGCGCCGCAAGCTGGACGAACCGCTGCAGGAGGAGACGGGCTGCGGGATGTGGAACGTCAACCAACGGTTGATCTATTTATTCGGCGCCGATTCGGGGCTGACGTTGTCGGCCTCCGAAGGGGGCGGGTGCCGGGTCACGCTGCAATGGCCGGCAGAGCCGTCGTCGTCCGGGGAACACCATCGAGAAGAGAAGGCAGGATGAGAGCGTATGTACCAACTGTTGATCGTGGACGATGAAGAAACGGTCGTGGACGGCCTAGCCGATACGGTCCCTTGGGAGACGATCGGCATCGAAACGGTGCACCGGGCTTATTCCGGACACCAAGCGTTAGAGCTTGTAGACGCCTATGCGATCGATATCGTCATCACCGACATCCGGATGCCGGGCATCTCGGGCGTGGAGTTGATCGGCCGTATCCGGGAGCGGTCTCCGAGGACGAAGACGATCCTGCTCTCCGGTCACTCGGAGTTCGAATACGCGCAAGAAGGGCTCCGCCAGCATGCATCGGATTATTTACTAAAGCCGATTCGCTTCGACGATCTGTTGGCCTCCGTCGCCCGGGCGATCGATCGCATCCGGGAGGAGTGGGAGGACGTCGTCTCGCATCGGAGAGCGTTGGACGCGCTCCGGCAGCATCTCCCGCTGCTCCGGGCGGATTTGCTGAACGAGCTGCTGCAAGGGCGAAGATTCGCGGCGGAGTCGCTGACGGAGAAGCTGCGGATGCTGGAGGTGGAACTGGCCGCCGGGGACGCCGTGTCGCTCTTGCTCGTCCGTCTCGAAGAACCGTTCGCCGGGTCCGATCCCGGCAGCTTGTCCCTGTTCCAGTACGCGATCGTGAATATGGCGGAGGAAATTTTCGCGGGGGAATTCATGCTGTGGGCGGCGAAGGAGCGGCACGATTATTTGGTGTTTCTGGCGAAGGGCGTAGCGCCTTGCGGGCAGCCTGGCGAATCGCTTCGCGAGCGCGAGCGGCTCGAGAACCTGGCGGCGCAGCTGCAGAAAAGCGTGAATTCCTACTTGAAAGGAACGATCTCGATCGTCGCGAGCCCATGGGGCGCGTTCCCGGACGACGTCGCGACGCTGTACGAGTCGTCCGTCGCCGCGCTGCGGCGTCGTCTAGGCGCGGAGAGCGAGCTGTTCGCCACATGGAAGGAGCAGCACGGCGCGGACGAGGGCGTCCATTCGCTGCGGCTGTTGTACGAGCCGCCGCTGCTGCAGCATCTGTTGGAAGCCGGGCGTTGGTCGACGGCGGAGGAGAAGCTGGAGGCGATCTTCGAGGAGCTCGAAGCGCGGTTCTCCGACTCGCTGGAGCATCTGCTCGAGGCCTACTACTCGATCGCCTCCGTCTTATCTTATATCGCCCATAAGAACGGCCGGCGGCTCGAGACCGTCATCGCCCGGGAGTTCGACTTGTTCGCGGAGAGCGGCGGGCTGCGTTCGATCGGGCGGCTGAGGGAGTGGACGCGTACGTCGATCGAGCGGATCCGCGCCGATATGGAACACGAGGTGAAGGAGACGCGCACGTCCGTCGTGCAGCAGGTCCACGAGTACATCGAGCGGCACTTGACGGGGGATGTCTCGCTGCAAGCGATCGCGGGTCACGTCCATCTGCACCCCGTCTATTTGTCCAGGGTGTACAAGCTGGAAACCGGGGAGTCGCTCAGCGACTACTTGTATCGATTCCGCATGAACACGGCGGCGCACTTGTTGAAGGGAACCGACGATAAAATATACGAAATCGCCGAACGTCTCGGGTATGCGCATCCGCCGTATTTCATTAAAGTGTTCAAGAAAGAGTTCGGCATGACGCCGCAGGAGTACCGGGACGGCAAATGACGGAGGTCGGGACGACGGAGCGGCGCGGTTAACGCGAAGGCTCCCCTCGCGGCGACAGGCGAATGTTGCGTACGCCTGCGCCGGAGGGGAGCCTCGTTTCGTTGCGGGTCCGCCCGCTTATTCGGTCATTTCGGATCGACCCGGAGGAGTGCGGACGATCCAAGGCGACAGGCTGTACAGCTCGCCGTCGAGATAAGCTTTGAACTGTACCTGCCGCGCGTCCTGCGGAATGTCCTTCGGCTTGAAGGAGAAGCGATACTCCGCTTGGCCGTTCTCCGCAAGGCCGTACGTCGCGCCGGTCACCGTCTCGGACGCAAGGAGAGCGCCTCCGCCGTGCACCTCGATCGTCACCGATTCGCCGGCCGGCGCGTCCGCGTACAGCGCCCCGTCCGTCTTGCCGCCCGGATTGAACCGGAGGTCGCCGAACCGGTTCGGCATGACGCGCACTCGAACCGGCGCGGTAACGACGGTTCGGCCGTCGAGCGTAACGACGGCATGGACCGACGCCTCGCCTGCGGCTGCGGCGGCGATGCCTTGCGCCGTCGCCGCGACGACGTTCGGATCGCTCGAGACGTACTGTACCGCCGCTCCGCCGAGCGAGGCTTGCCGTCCGTTCGCCAAATTCACGGCGACAGAAGCGTTCGCTTCTTCGCCGACGTACAGCGGACCGGAGGAAGACAGAGCGATGTCCGCCGAGTCGATTTTCACCGGAATCTTAAACAGCTTGGAGCCGTTCATATAATAGATGCTGCCGTCCGAGCCGAGCGTCATCAAGTTGACCGTGCCGTTGATCATCTGTTTCGTCCGGAGATCCGCGGGGTCGACGGCGAACAAGCTTCTTCCGATATTCGTGTAGAGCAGTCCGTCCGGGCCGAAGCGGAGATAGTACGGACGATATTTGCTCGTGTTGAACGGCGACCGCGTCACGATCTTGCTCTTCACGACGTCCAGCGTCTCCGGGTTCATGGCGAACAGCGCGGCGTCGTAGGCGTCCACGGTGCCGTCCGCCTTGTATACGGCGCCGTCCGCGATGCCCCACAGCAGCCCGTCGGGACCGATCGCAAGCTCGCCGATCAAGTTGATCGGGCCCTCGAGACCGGGGATGCGCGGCGTGAACGGCTGGACGGACAGCTGCCTCGACGCGACGTCGAAGACGAACATCTTGGCTTCCGGCTCGGTAGGATCCACGCCGAGGCCGCCGGCCCGGGACGTTCCGCCGTATACTTTCCCGTTGGCGTAAGCCAAGCCGAACAAGCTCTGGTTCGGAACGAGGCCCTGGTACGTCTCGAATTCGATGCGCGGCCGGTCGCCGTCGCCGTCCGCGATCTCGCGGAGAACCGTCAAGGCGCCGCCGAGACGTCCGTACGTCGGGAACGTGCCGATGAACAGCTGGCCGTCGCCGCTCGTCATCGTGAACGGTCGGTCCTGATCCGCTTCGAGATCGGCCGCGAGGCCCGGATTCGCCCAGCCTAGCTCGCTGTATTCCAGCGGCTTCGACATATCCAATCGGTACATCCTCGCTCCGCTGTACGTGCCGAAGTATACCTTGCCGTCGAGGAAGCCGATGCCCTCCGGCTGGTGGAACGCTTGGTTATTATAGATGAACCGTCCGCTGGCCGTGTCGTAGATGCTCATCCCGCGCTGATAGCCGCCGATGAACAAGTAGTCGCCTTGGCCCTCCAGCGCGTTCGCCGCCGCGGGCGAAGGGGGAACCTGCGCGAGATGTTCCTCGTAGGCGTTCGTCGTCGGATCGTAGAGGAACGTCTCTCCGAAGGCCGCCATGCCCGCGAGCACCGTCTTCCCCGCGAAGGCGCCGCTCGACGGCGTCAGCCATGCGTGCGACTTCACGGCGGTATCGTCCGGCAGTTCGGGAATGCCCTCGACCTTCGCGACGGTATCGGAAGCGAGGTTGTAGGCATATAGGTCGCCGTTTTGTTTATAGTACACCAGGTTCGGATCGTATGGGGAAGGCGGAGACACCTTCGTCTGGAAGTCGATCGTTCGTATGTACGCATGGGTCGCTTCGTCGAGGACGTTCAGCTTGAGCCCGGAGTACACCAGCAGCTTGCCGCCGTAGACGTCGACCTCCGACAGCGTGCCGGATTGCCCGGAGATGCCCGGAATGTCGATCTCGGTCACCTCGCCGCTGCGCCGGTCGTAGCGCATGAGGTGAGCGGTCGTGCCGATCCCGACGTACACGTAGTCGTCCGTCACGCCGAGCCCGCGGGCGTATTGCTGGCCTTCCTTCATGACGCCGAGATCGCGGAAGACGCCGGAGGCGATGTCGTATTCGAACACGCGGCCGAGATTCGTGCTGGAATACGTCGCGCCGTACAGCTTCCCGTCGGCGCTCGCCTTCAGATCGAATACTTGCTTGTTGGACGGATTTTGCCCCAACGCTTCGATGCGGCGCTCCCCGGGCGAGTAACGGTACAATTCGCCGTTCGTGCTGAAGTACACGTTGCCGTCCGGCGCCTTCGTCAGTCCCCAGATCGTGTCGGAGCCGGACAACCTCTGCGAAAAGAGGAGTTCTCCCGTAAGCGCATCCACGGTATGAAACGCTACAGGGGTGCCGACCGTCGTCACGTATTGCTCCGCTCGTCCGTCCGGTCCGACGCCGAACGCCGCCGATTGGGACAAGGCGATCTTCACCGCGTCGCCGATTTCGACCGGCTCGTCATAGACGAGCTCCAGCGGATTCTCGACGGTAACTTGCTTATGGTCGAGCTTGACGTCGTCGATATACGCCGAAGTGCCGGTTCCGCTGCCGCCCATGTAGAAGTAGAAGTCCGCATACACGGTGCCCGCGGGCGCCGTGCCTTCGATCGTCATCGTCTGCCAGCCGTTGTTCGAGGAGAGGATGCTGACGAGCTGCGTTTCGCTCCCGAGGACCGGGGCGTTGGTGCCGCCTTTAAATCGCAAGTACCCGCGCACGCTCTTCGCCGCGACGTACACCTTCGCCGTCAACCGGTACGTCTCTCCCGGCTGAACCGGGACGTTAGCGCTGTAGACGCCGATCTGGTTCGTCGCGTTGTCGTCGACGATCTTCAAGCTGTTCGCGCCGGAATACGACTTGTCCTGTGCGATCGTCGCGCTGACGCCCGCCGAGGTCGGCGAAGCGACGACCCGCCAACCGGTCGGCGCCGTCGGCGAGCTTTCGAAATCCCCGTTGACGACCGGCAGCGGGACGTATTCGACGATTTCGTCCGCCAAGGCGGCGGGGGCGAGGGACGGAACGGCGAGCGCGGCGCTAAGCAGCAAAGCGAGGGGGCGTTTCCTGTTCATCATGATCTTCCTCCTTGTTCGTTGGTAAGACAGTGCACATCCCGTAGACTCGTCCTAGAATGCTTACAAGGCGATATCTAGGCTACATAGTTTCAGGCTACAGGGGGACGGCTAGGTTGTCAATCGGAGAAACGGTCGAATCTCGTCTATTTATAGTCTAGAAATCGCCTATCGTTTCGTTCGGACGACATGCTATAATAATCCGAAACGAACGGATACGAAGGAAGGTAGGGGACGCCATGGCCAGGCCGAGCCGAAGCGAATTTACGGCCCGCATCCGCGCGCTCGCGGATCGGGTGCGCGAGGACATCGCCTCCGGCGCGCTGCAGCCGGGAGACTTCTTGCCCTCCGAGGTGGAGCTGGGAGGTACATTCGGGCTGAGCAAGGAATCGGTCCGGAAGGCGCTGGACGCGCTGGTGGAAGAGGGCTTGATCGTGAAAATGAAACGCGTCGGCAATCGAGTCGTCCGGCCGCCCGAGCGAAAGCCGGATCGCGTCGTCGCCGCGGCGGGCGAGGAGCGGACGACGCTTCGCTTCGCCTATTACCCGTCGCTGGAGACGGAAGCGCGGATCGCGTCGTCGATCGCCACCTTCGAGCGGGCGTACCCGTCCGTCGCGGTGCGGGCGATTCCGACGCCGTTCCCCGCCGAGTATGCTGAGCACGGCATCGCGGACGTCATCGCGCTGACGAATTGGGACGCGCTCAAGTGGAAGGAGCGGGATCCGTCGTTCGCGAGGCTCGGGGCCGCGCCGCGGACGGAAGCCGCGCACGCGTCGTTGTTCGCTCCGTTCCTGCGCGCGGACGGACGGGCGGCGGCCGCGCCGTTCGTCTATTCGCCGATCGTGCTTTGCTACAACCGCGAGCATCTCGCCGCTTGCTCGCTGGAGGAGCCTCAGCCGGACTGGACGTGGTACACGCTGCTGAAGGCCGCCCGCGTCTTGGGCGGCGAGCTCGGCGTCACGGGGTTCGCCTCCCATATGCAGTCCGTGAACCGATGGACGGTGTTCCTGCTGCAGAACGGTTTCCGCTTCCAAGAAGGGGAAGGGGCGCGAGCGGCGGACCACCCCGCGCTGTGGGACAGTCTGCGGGTCGCGCGCGAGCTCGTCCATCAGCAGGAGGGCGGGCGCCGGTTCTGGACGGAGAACGACGCGGACGCGGAGCGATGGTTCCAGGAGGGACGGGTCTCGATGATCATGACCTCTTACTTCGGGCTGAACCGGCTGCTGCATGCCGGCATCGATTACGGCGTGTCGCGGCTGCCGAGGCTTCGGTACGACGCTACGCTGCTGCTCGTCACGGGACTCGCCGTCGCGGCGGACGCGAAGCATGCCGAAGCGGCGGAAGCGTTCGTTCGCTTCCTGTGTGGCCGGGAGGCGCAGCTCGGCATTCGCCGCGACACGCTGACGCTCCCCGCGCATCCGGAGGCGCTGGCCGTTCAGGGCGGGCTTACCGGAAACCGGCCGTCGCGCGAGCCCGACCCGGCGGAGCTGTGGGACGCTTGCCGGGACTACGAGGATCTCCGCCTCGGGACGTCGGCGCTCGAGGCGATTCGCGAGGAGCTGAAGGGGTACTGGTCGAAGCTCGAGGACGAAACCGAGGCCAGCCTTCGGTTGGAATCGCTGCTGCTCGGCAAGTAGCGGGAGGCGAACGAACGGGGTTCCAACCGCGAACCCCGGACGGGAAATCCTCCCGCTTATTGTCTCGATCGGACGCCTTTCCGTTCCTTGAACGGGAAAATCTCCTGCTTATTCGCGGGTAATGCCCGAAAACCGAAGGTTTCGGCGGCTTAAGAGGGAGGATTTCCGGTCCGACGGTCGTTTCGCCTGTCTTCGGCGGGTGTAGGCGGGAGGATTTCCCGTCCACAGGCAGGCTCGAGGGGCGTCCGACGATTGGAGCGCTATGGATAGGACGGCGAATCTCGTCTGTACCGAATGGGTGAGGCAAAAGGGTATTTACGCCACTCAACATGTCTGATAAGCTGATAAGTAAATCACACCAATTCCTCCGAGAGGACGGTTCGGCGCATGAAGGTTTCTTTATTTATTACGTGTTTGAGCGACGCGATCTATCCGCGCGTGGGCGAAGCGATGGTGCGGCTGCTCGCGAAGTACGGCGTGGCGGTCGACTTCCCCGCGTCGCAGACGTGCTGCGGCCAGCCCGCGTTCAACAGCGGTTATTGGGACGAGGCGCGCGCCTCGGCGAAGACGCTCGTCGAAGCGTTCGACGACAGCGACTTCGTCGTATCCCCGTCGGGCTCTTGCACCGGCATGATCCATCATTATTTTCCGAAGCTGTTCCAAGACGACCCCGCGATGCTCGCGAAAGCGAACGCGCTCGCGGCGAAGACGTACGAGTTCACGCAGTTTCTCGTGCAGGTGCTCGGCGTCGAGGACGTCGGCGCGTCGTTCCCGCACAAGGTGACGTATCACCCGTCGTGCCACGGCAGCCGCCTGCTCGGCATCAAGAACGAGCCGGCGACGCTGATGGCGAACGTGCGCGGGATGGAGCTGGTGCCGCTGCCGTTCGCGGAGGATTGCTGCGGCTTCGGCGGCACGTTCGCGATCAAGATGTGCGACATCTCCGGCGCGATGGTGTCGGAGAAGGCGGACCATGTGCTCGAGACCGAAGCGGAAGTGCTCGTCGGCCTCGACATGGGCTGTTTGATGAACATCGCGGGCAACTTGCGCTACCGCGGCAAGCCGGTGCGCGTCATGCATCTGGCGGAGCTGCTCTACGAGGGGGTGTCGGCCGTTGAGTCACGCTAACGCACATGGGTCGACCGTCAAGGAACGCGCGGACGTCGCGCTGAACGACGAGTTTTTGCGCAAGGCGGTCAAGTTTACGACGGAGCGGCTGCGCAACGGGAAGAAGGCGGCGTCCGAGGAGCACGGCAATTGGGACGAATGGCGCGAGCGCGGCCGGCAAATCCGTCTGCATACGATCGCTCATTTGGATTACTATTTGAATACGTTCATCGAAAATGCCCGCGCCAACGGCGTCCATATCCACTTCGCGGATACGGCGGCGGAGGCGGTCGAGATTTCGCTCGCCATCGCGAAGAACGTCGGCGCGCGCTCCGTCGTCAAGTCGAAGTCGATGGTGAGCGAGGAGCTTCACTTGAATGCGGCGTTAGAGGGGATCGGCGTCGAGTCGATCGAGACGGACCTCGGCGAGTATATCATTCAGCTTGCCAACGAGACGCCGTCGCACATTATCATTCCTGCGATTCATAAGAACCGCTATCAGATCGCGGAGCTGCTGTCGAAGGACGCGGGCGAGACGCTGGAGCCGGAGACGAAAATATTGGCGGGCTTCGTGCGCAAGAAGCTGCGGGAGAAGTTCCTCGAGGCGGACATCGGCATGACGGGCTGCAACTTCGCGATCGCGGAGAGCGGGTCGATGGTCCTGTTCGAAAACGAAGGCAACGCCCGCATGGTCACCACGGTGCCGAAAACCCAAATTACGCTGATGGGCATGGAGCGCATCATCCCGACGTGGGACGATCTCGAGGTGATGGCGACGCTGCTGCCGCGTTCGGCGACGGGGCAGCGATTGACCGTCTACATGTCCGGCATTACCGGACCGCGGCGTACGGACGACGGCGACGGGCCGGAAGAGATGCACATCGTCATCGTCGACAACGGCCGTTCGCTGCAGCTCGGCGACCCGGAGTTCCAGGAGCTGCTCAATTGCATTCGCTGCGGCGCCTGCCTCAACGCTTGCCCGGTGTACCGCCACATCGGCGGACACGCGTACGGCGGCACGTACAGCGGCCCGATCGGCGCGGTGCTGACGCCGGCGCTGCAGAAGAACGTCGCCGAATGGGACGACATCGCGAACGCGTCGAGCCTTTGCGGAGCGTGTTACGAGGCGTGCCCGGTCAAAATTCCGCTGCACGACATGCTCGTCTACTTGCGGCGACGCAAGGTGCAGGCAGGGGCCGGCGACCCGCTCGAGAAGGCGGGGATGAAAGGGTTCCAGATCGTCATGACGAACGCCTCCCGGTTCCGCGGCGTGCTGAAGCTCGCGAAGCTCGGGCAGCCGCTCGTCGCGCGGGACGGGTACATTAAGGCGAAGATCGGCCCTCTGGCGGGCTGGAATTCGTACCGGCATCTGCCGGCGCTGCCGAGCGATTCGTTCCGCGACCGCTGGACGACGTTGTACGGCGAGCTGCAAGCGGAGGCGGGATCGAAAAGCGAAGATGCGCGTCGCCGGATGGAAGCGGCGCTCGCCAAGCGGAAACGGGAAGGAGGGCACGGCCATGACTGACGATGTATTGAAGCGGCTCGAGGCGCGGTCGATCGCCAAGCAATCGGAGTTTATCGGCAATATCGCGAGCCGGCTCGGCCGCGTCGGGAAAACCGCTTCGCCGCCGAAGCATCCGTTCAAGGGCGCGCCGGCGTTCTGGAACGAGTTCGACCTGCCGCTCGAGGAGCGGGTCTCGTTGTTCTCGGACAATTGGGGCAAGGCCGGCGGCCATGTCGTGCGCCACGGCTCCATGGAGGACGCGAAGGCGTGGATCGCGGCGAAGGCGAACGAGCTCGGGGCGAAGCTGGTGCTCCGGCAAAACCAGCCGGAGCTGAACGCGCTCGCCATCGAAGCGGAGCTGCCGGACGCGCGCGTCGTCGTCTGGGACGAAGCGCCGAAGGCGGACCGGCTCGCGGTCGCGGCCGGCGCCGACATCGGCCTCGTCGTCGTCGACCATGCGGTCGCTTACACCGGCTCGCTCGTCGCGAAGTCGTCGGCGCGGAAGGGCCGCTCCGTCAGCCTGCTGCCGACGGTGCTGTTCGCGATCGTTCCGCTGGATCGTATGGTAACGCGCCTCGGCGAAGTGCTGCGACCGCTCGACGCGACGCCGCGCGAGGCGCTCCCGGCCGGCGTGCATTTCATCTCCGGTCCGAGCCGCTCGGCCGACATCGAGAACGACCTGACGATCGGCGTCCACGGCCCCGGCGTCGTGTACGCGATTCTGGTAGGATAGGCGGGCCGCGGGGGATGGACATCGCGAAGCTGTCGAAGCGGAACCACTACGAGCATATCACGGAGCAGCTGAAGCGGCTGATCGTGGACGGGGAGCTGAAGCCCGGCGACAAGCTGCCGTCGACGAAGGAGCTGTCGGAGCGGTTCGGCGTCGGACGGTCCACGATGCGAGAGGCGCTCAGCGCGCTGAAGGCGATGGGGCTGATCGACGTCCGGCAGGGCGGGGCGAGCACGGTGCTCGCCCCGCCGGCGCCGGGGCTCGAGAGCCTCGAAAGCCTGGTTCTCAATAAGCGCACGATTCTCGATTTGCTGGAGGCGCGGCAGTCGTTCGAAATCGCCAACGCGGGGCTCGCCGCGCGCAAGCGAACGGAGGACGATCTCGCCGCCTTCCGGGTCATCTTGGACGACATGCGCGTCTCTCTCGGCGACGAAGAAGCCGGCGAGCGCACCGACCTCGCGTTCCACCGCCAGCTGGCGGCGGCGACGCGCAACTCGGTGCTGCCGACGCTGTTCGAGGCGGTCTCCTCGCAGATGGAGCTGGCGATCCGCGAGACGCGGCGGGCGGAGCTGTACGCGAACCGTTCCGTGTCGGATCGGCTGTACCTCGAGCACGTCGCCATCTTCGAAGCGGTCGAGCGCGGCGATCCGCCGGGCGCGGAAAGCCGCATGCGAGAGCATCTCGAGCACGTCGAGAGCATCTTAATGAAACATCTGCAACTCCTACGAAAGTATGGGGAAAAATAGGTCTGGCAATGCCATGTCCGCAATGCTATACTCCCGGTGTATACGTTTAACAACATGAAATACACCAAGTTGCCGGGGTGAGCGAGTATGAAAGTTTTTAAATACATCGTGCTGCCGGTCATCGCGGCCGCGGCCGTCTGGTTCGGGGCGCCGTACGCGGCCGAATTCCTGCAGCCGGATACGTCCGCGCAGGCGCCGTCCGAGGCGCCGACGGACGAGCCCGCCGAACAACCGTCGGAGGCCGAAGGCGAGACGCCGTCCGAGCCGGGAGACGTTCCGGCGTCGGGAACGCCGGAGGAGGCTCCGCCGTCGGACGAGCCTGCCGAGGAAGCGCCCGCGGCGGAGGAGCCGCAAGAGCCGGCTTCGCCGTTCACCGAAGAAGCGAAGGCCGCGATCTTGTTCGTCAATAAGGAGCACCCGCTCGACGCGAAGTATAAGCCGGACGATCTCGTCGTGCCGGACGTGAAGTTTTCGTTCGACGGCGACAACCCGAAGAAGCAGCTGCAACGGGTCGCCGCGGAGGCGCTCGAGGCGCTGTTCGCGCAGGCGGAGGAGGACGGCATCGAGCTGCGGGCGGTATCCGGCTATCGGTCGTACGCCACGCAGAAGGCGATCTTCGAGCGCAACGCGAGCATTAAGGGCGAGGAAGAAGCGAACCGAACGAGCGCGTATCCCGGGCAGAGCGAGCATCAGACCGGCCTGGCCATGGACGTGTCCGCGGCCAGCGTGAACTATGCGCTCGAAGAAGCGTTCGGCGAGACGGTCGAAGGCATCTGGCTGGCGGAGAACGCGGCGAGCCACGGCTTCATCATCCGCTACCCGAAGGATAAAGAGGACGTCACCGGCTATAAATACGAGCCGTGGCATCTGCGCTACGTCGGCGTCGACATCGCCGAGTTCGTGACGGAGCAGGGACTTACGCTGGAAGAGTTTCTAGAAGAATAACGGCGCCTAAGGGCCGCCGCGGGAGCAGCACGGATGCTTTCGCGGCGGTTTTTTTTACGTTTGGGGAGGGTCGGGGGTGTTCCGCTTGCTCAGGAATATGGGAGTCGGCAAGGCCCTATGCGCCTATCCTTTCCTGAGCCGGGGGAATCAGCTAAGAAAGAAGCCGCAGGAGTAGGTCGAGCACAGACAAAAAAACTGCCTCAGGGTCCGTCGGACCCCGAGGCAGCCTTCGGGCTAATGCTATACCGCCGTCGAGCTGTAATCGCCGCCTTGCTGCGCGTAGCTCGGTTGTTCCTGCGGCTTCTCCGCTTCCTTGGCGGCCGCCTTGCCTTCCATCTTGCACATGCCTTGGAACACGGCGCCTTCGGCTACGACGAGCGAGTCGGCCGACGCGTCGCCGTACAGCCGGCCGGTGCCGGTCAGCGTCAAGGTGCCTCGGGCGAGAACGTTGCCGTGCACGACGCCCGCGATCACGACGTTGCGCGCGTCGATGTTCGACGTCGCCTTGCCGTCCTCGCCGATCGCGACGTCGCCGCCGCACTCGATGTCGCCGATCATCCGGCCCTCGACCCGGAGGCTTGTATCGGATGCAATCTTTCCTTCGAACGTGCTGCCTTCGCCGATCAACGTATCGGTCGCGCTCACGTCGACGCGTTTGGACTTAAACATGCTTAGGTCATCCTTCCTTACTGGAGAAATATCGTTTCGGATTGATCGGTTCGCCGTTCTTATGTACCTCGTAATGCAGATGCGGGCCGGTGCTGCGGCCGGTCGAGCCGAGCTTGCCGATGCGGTCGCCCTTCTTCACGCGCTGCCCCTTCGCGACGAGCGACTTCGACAGGTGCATGTAGACCGTCTCGAAGCCGTTGCCGTGTTTCACATAAATATAGTTACCCATGGCGCGATCGTACCCGGTGCGGGTCACTTGGCCGTCCGCCGTCGCGAAGATCGGATCGCCGACGTCGCCGCCGAAGTCGATGCCCTTGTGGTACGCGCTGCGGCGGGTGAACGGGTCCTTGCGGTATCCGAACGAGGACGTCACCGTCGTCGAGGTCGTCGGGAAGATCGAAGGGGTGCCGCGGCGCAGGAGCGCGAGCTTCTCGGCCTCCTGCAGCGCTTCTTGCAGCGCGCCTTCGAGCCGTTCGGCTTCGACGGACATCGCCTCGAATTCGCCGTGCGTCGTCTGCGACAGTCGAAGCGCCTCCTCGGTGTCGACGGGGTCGTATTGACCGCCGACGGCCGACCCGGCGGGGACGGAAAGTCCGGCGGCGGTTTCGTTCGCACGGTTCGCTTGCGCGGCGGGCGTCCCGGCGTCCGCTTCGGTCAAGGATAAAATTTCGCGTTCGAGCGATTGCAGCTCCGCCATCTTCGCGGAGAACGTCTCCGCTTCTTGCGACAATCGGACGACTTCGTCCTGAAGCTTCGCGATCTCCGTATTTTTCGCTTCCAAGGTTCGTCCGAGCGCGGCCCGTTCGGCCGACCATTCCGCCTTCATGTCGCCGTTCGCCTGAAGCGCCGCAGACTGGGTCTGAACCAATACCGCCGCGGATGCGCTCAACAGGAGCGCGGCGGGGGGCAAGATATAGAGCCAGACGGCGGAAAATTGCAGCCGCCGCACCTGCCGGTTCGCTTCGGGAATGATCAAAAACGTTAGCTTCTTGGTCCATCGGTGGGGAATCATAACGTCTCCTTCGAATGCCTGTGTTGGGTAACGCTTCTAAGCACAACGGGTCTTAGTATGGACGATTTTGGGAATCGAACGCTTGGAAATTTACTCCAACGGATGTCGGCCGCGGCCGACGCTCGGCGCGAATGTTCCCCCGGGCCAGCGGGCATACTATTCGGTACGCCCCGGAGGTGACTTTATCGCACATGATCTGGTTGACGTCGATCTTGCTTCTGTTCATTTTCCAAATCGGTACCGTTCTGTTCGTAGAGTTCAGGCGCCCGTCCAAAGCGATCGCCTGGTTGTCCATTATGTTCATGCTCCCGATCGTCGGCCTATTCGTGTATTATTTCATAGCTCGGGAGTATCGGCAGCGTACGAAGGTGAAGCGCAGGGAGCGGGAGACGGTAGAGGAAGCGAATCGTCACCGGCTGCCGCCGAACGCTCGCGCGCTGGAACGGATTACGGACTTCCCGAATCCGTCCATGCATGAGGAGAAACGGCTGTACGGCTTGCTGCGCAGCTTTCCCGACGCGACGCTGACGATGCGCAACGACACGACGGTGTTCGCGTCCGCGCAGGAGACGTACCGCCTCATGCTCGAGGACATCGAGCGGGCGAAAGATCACATACATATGCTGTATTACATATGGAACGACGACGGGTACGGACGGAAATTTCACGACGCGTTGATCCGCAAGGCGCTGGAGGGCGTCGAGGTGCGCATTATTTACGACGGGATCGGCGCGTATTCGACCCCGAAAGGGTTTTGGAACAGCTTGCGGGCGGCGGGGGGACATGTCCATTGCTTCCTGCCCGCGGTGATCGCCTTGTTCGACAAGCGGTTGAATTACCGAAACCACCGGAAAATTACCGTGGTGGACGGTTTGATCGGCTACGTGGGCGGCATCAATATCGGGGACGAATATACGGGTAAGGACAAGAAGCTCGGGTACTGGCGGGATACCTCCGTACGAATTATGGGGGATGCCGTGTACGAGCTGCAGCGCGTGTTCGCGAAAGATTGGCAGTTCGTGTGCGGCGAGAGGCTGCCGTATGCGGAGCGGTTCTTTCCGAAGCATCCGGTCACGGCGAAGGATACGGTGCAGATCGTGCCGAGCGGCCCGGATTCGAATTGGAACACGATTTTGGAGATGTACTTCACGGCGATTTGCAGCGCCAAGGAAAGGATCTTCGTGACGTCGCCGTATCTGATCCCCGACCGCAGCTTGCTGATGGCGCTGAAGACGGCGGCGCTCGCGGGCGTCGACGTGCGCATCGTCATTCCGGGCGTCGCCGATTCGAAGGTGACGTTATGGGCTTCGTTGTCGTTCGTCGAAGAGCTGCTGCAGACCGGCGTCCGCATCTACCGGTACTGCAAGGGGTTCATGCACGCGAAGATTATCGTCGTGGACGACCACTTCGCTACGACGGGGACGGCGAATATGGACTTGAGAAGTTTCTATGATAATTTCGAAATTAACGCCGCGTTCTTCGACGAGAGGATCGTCGCGCGGTTCGCGAGCGACGTGCTGACCGACATCTCCGAGAGCGAGGAGATTCGGCTCGATGCGTTCGCGAAGCGGGGGAAGCTGCAGATCGCCAAGGAGGCGCTCGGCCGGCTGATTTCGCCGCTGTTGTAGGCGGCGACGCCGGGGGGCGCCCGGCGGGCCACGCCCAGGCGTTACCTCGAGCCCGGAGCGCGCAGGCCGGCAAGAATTCGGTCGAGCGACTGCGGCGGCACGCGGCGGATGAGATCCCCGTGCGCGGACAAGCGGGCTTCGATGTTGCGCAGGTGGAAGTCGGACGGCTTCACCCGGGGGTGGAGCTCGTCGTAAAACAACGGCGTCGACACGCTGCCGCCCTTCTTCGCTCGAGGCGTATAGGGCGCGGACAACGTTTTCCCGTACCAATGCTGTAAATAGTCGAAATAGATGAGCGTGCCGCGATCCTTCTTCAGCCGCTCGATCGTGAACAGCTTCGGATGCGCCTGCACGAGGTAGTCGCCTAGGAATTTGCCGATGGAGCGAAGCTGCTCGAACGTATATCCGCGCCGAATCGGCACGTACACCTGCACGCCGGTCGCCCCGGACGTCTTCGCGACGCTCTGGACGCCGAGCGAGGCCAACAGGTCGACGACGATCTTCGCCGCTTCCATGATACGGGGCTCCTCCTCGAGCGTCGGATCGATGTCGATGAGCCATTCCGCGGGCAATTCGTCGTTCAGGTAATGCAGCGACGGATGGAATTCGAGGCAGGCCAAATTGCCGAGCCAAACGAGCGTCGGCAGCGAATCCAGCACGATGTAGTTGATGTCGCCGAGCGGCGCCGTCTTGACGAAGTCGGGCGCGCCCTTGGGGCAATTTTTCTGATAGAAAAACTCGTCGCCTACGCCGTGCGGCCAGCGAATCGTCGTAAGGTACCGGTTCGAGGTGTAGGAGAGCAAATAAGGCGACAGGGCGATGAGCCGATCGAGGAATTCCAGCTTCGTGATGCCGACGTCGGGCCAGAGCGGCTTGTTCGGATTCGTGACGGTCAGCTCGTGTCCGTCGATGGTGACGACGCCTTTTTGCGTTTTCGAAGGGGCGTACGCGGGGCTCATCGGGAAAACCTCCTTGGCTTGGCGCGGCGATTTTCCCTAGTATGAGCCAATCGAGGCGAGCGCACTCGCCTTAGTGGATGTCCTTTTTCTTGAACCGGCCGCCCTTCACGTCATGGATGTTGCCGACGGCCAGGAACGCCGCGGGATCGAGCTCGTCGACGATCGTCTTCAGCTTCGCTTCCTCCAGACGGGTGACGACGCAGAAGATGACCTTCTTCGCGCCGCCGGTGAACGCGCCTTCGCCGTTCAAATACGTGACGCCGCGGCCGAGGCGCTGCATGATCGAGCTGCCGATCAGATCGTGGTTTTCGCTGATGATCCACACCGCCCGGGACTCGTCGAAGCCCTCGATCGTAATGTCGATCATCTTGAAGGCGATGAAATACGCGATCAGCGAGTACATGGCGCGATCCCAGCCGAAGACGAAGCCGGCGCTGCCGAGGATGAACAGGTTCAGGAACATGACGATTTCGCCGACGGAGAAGGCCGTCTTCTTGCTGAACAAGATGGCGACGATTTCCGTGCCGTCGAGCGAGCCGCCCGAGCGGATGACGAGGCCGACGCCGATGCCGAGAATAATGCCGCCGAAGACGGCCGCCAGCAGCGGATCGATCGTGATCGGGGGGATCGGGTGCAGATAGTAGGTGCCGATGGACATAATCGCGACGGCGTACAGCGTGGAGACGGCGAACGTCTTGCCGATCTGTTTGTAACCGACGAATAAGAACGGAAGGTTGAGCAGCATCAAGAAGACGCCGAGCGGAATTTGCGATATGTGGGAGGCGATGATCGAGATGCCGACGATGCCTCCGTCGATGATGTTGTTCGGGACGAGGAAAATTTCGAGGCCGACGGCCATGAAAGCTGCGCCCAGCGTAAGAAACAACGCTCTCCGAAGCACCTTCGCCTTGGAAAGCTTGTTATGCTGCGCGGCAGCTTGCGGCTGTACGGCCGCTTTCACCTCTGTGCTCATAAGTCATTACTCCTCTCCATGGGGTTTCGATTTCGGATGCGAAAGGTCGAGGGCGAATTCCGAGGCGATCTCGTTCACGATCAGGTCGATCGCGGACAGCTGCCCTTGCAAATATTCGCGTTGGCCGTCGAATTCGGCCCGTTCGAGCTGCTGCTTCAACGTATCGCGGCGAAGCGTCAGCAGCGAGATATAATGTTCCACCTTGGATTTGCGGAACGTTTCCGCCATGATCGGGGACACCCTTTCGCGCTTGTTAATTAATACAATTGTATACCAATGTATACAATCCTGCAAGAAAAAAGCCTCTTGCACGGTGGCAGGAGGCTTTGCCTTACGATTCCGCAGGCGCGGCGACGGCGGCGGATCGCTCCGCGGCAAGCTTGATTTCGACCTTGCGTACGCGGTGCTTCTCTTTCTCCAACACGACGATGTCCAAGCCGCCGAACGAGAGGCTTTCGCCTTTCTCGATGTCGGGCGACGCGCTGTACACCCAACCCCCGATCGTATCGACGTCTTCGCTGTCGAGGTCGGTGCCGAGCAGCGCATTGACCTCGGACAGCAGCACCGTACCGTCCACGATATAATGCTGCGATTCCGCGATCATTTCGATTTCCTTGCGTTCGTCCGCGTCGAATTCGTCGCGGATTTCGCCGACGATCTCCTCAAGAATGTCTTCGATCGTAATGAGCCCGGACGTCCCGCCGTATTCGTCGACGAGAATCGCGATATGCACGCGCGCCGCTTGCATCGTCTTGAGCAGCGACTTCACCGGCGTCGCGTCGGACACGGTGAGCGCCGGCTGGATGACGGACTTCCAATCGAAGTCCGGGTTGCCCCGGTACTGCATGAACAGCTTCTTCGTATTGATGAAGCCGACGATGTTGTCCTTGCTTCCTTGCGCGACCGGGAAGCGGGTATATTGTTCTTTCCAAATAATTTCGATGTTTTCTTGGAGAGAGTTCTCCATATATAAGCAGGCCATGTCGGTTCGAGGCACCATGATCTCCCGAGCGGACAGTTCGTCGAAAGTGAAGATGCGGCTGACGTACCCGTATTCCGTATTGTTGATTTTCCCGCTCTCGAAGCTGTCGTTCAGGATGATCCGAATTTCCTCTTCGGAGTGAGCTTCTTCGTTCTCGCTTGCCGGCTTTAAGCCGAACAGCCGGATGAGACGATTCGCGGAGCCGTTCAGCAGCCAGATGAACGGGTACATGACGCGGTGAAACCAGATGATCGGGAGCGCGAACCAAAACGACACTTGTTCGGCCTTCTGTATCGCAAGCGACTTCGGCGCCAACTCGCCGACGACGACGTGCAGGAACGTAATGAGGACGAACGCGAGCACGAACGACACCGGCGTCGAGACGCTCTCGGGAACGCCGAAGTCATGGAAGAGCGGGTGAAGCATCTTCTCGACCGTCGGCTCGCCCAACCAACCGAGACCGAGCGCTGTAATCGTGATGCCCAACTGACATGCCGAAAGATAAGCGTCTAGATTGCTTGTAACCTTGCGGACGGCGAGCGCGTTCTTGCGGCCTTCCAGGACCAACTGATCGACCCGGCTCGACCGGAGCCGGATAATGGCGAATTCCGTCGCGACGAAAAACGCGGTCAAACCGATAAGCAAAGCTACCAAAAACAAATTTAGCGCCATGAGTACCTCTCTTTTCTGAGATCAATAAACGTTGAACCATATAAATAAGTTCTTATGAACTCATTTTATGACCTCGAGCGGGTTTCAGGCAATGTCCTTATAAGGCGGTACTGGCGTGTTTCGGTTCGTTTCGGGGGAATAGGCGGAAGGAACCCGCCATTTCGAACGTTGACAACCGATTGCGACGGTTCTATGATGGTTCACGTGAACTTGAAATTATCGAATGGCCGGGGAGGGGACCGGATGGAATCCTTTACGCTGACGCGCCGCGAGGCGGCTTCGCTGCTGTTGTCGCTGCAAGGACGCATCGATCGCACGCCGCTGGCAGTGATGCAGGAGGCCTGGCGCCGCACGCATCCGACCGCGCTGCCGCCCGTGTTCGAGAAACTATTGAAGTCGCAGAAGCCGGACGGACTGTCGTTAACGGATATTGTGTCCCTCGGCAATCGAATCGAATATACCAATATTTCGATTACCGGCGCCCAGAATTGGGTGAAGCGGGACTTCAAGGAGTTTCTCGGCTCGCCGCGGTGCGGGAAGAAATATTCGTTCGAGCAGGCGGCGCTGCTGTTCATCATCGAAGACTTGAAGACCTGCCTCGACTTCGAGTCGATCCGCAGCTTGTTTCATATCCTGTTCGGCAAGCCGGACGACGACGCCGACGACGTCATCCATCCGACGGACTTGTTTCATACGTATTCCTCGCTGTTCGAAGAGCTGGATAAAAACAACGATCAGCTGCTCGACGTCAGCGGACACGAGACGAGTCTGCGCAATCGGGACGCGCTCATGGAAAACATGATCGTGCTCCGCACGTCGCAGTATGTAGAGAAGCACACGGCGCTGTCGAGCGGGGAGCGGGAGTCGCTGCGCAACGCGCTCATCATCGCGCTCGTGTCGGTGCAGGCGGCGTACTTCCACGCGCTGTCCCGGCGGTATATGAACGCGACGATGTTTCTGCACGGGAAGGAATAAAGCTTCGATTTTTCGGAAAATGAACCAGGCCGAGCGCCGACGCCATCGCGTCGAGCTCGGCCTGTTCGTTCAGGTGGGGGCGGCGAGGAACCGCTCCAGCGCCGGCGGGTCCGCCAGCTTCGGATGGCGGAGCAGCCCGTCCGCCGTCACCTCGAGGCCGGTGACGGCGACGAGGAAGGGACGGTCGAGCCAGACGACCGTCTCCCGCTTCAGGTCGGCGGGCGCGGCGCCGCCGGCGAAGGGGCTTTGCGCGGCGCGGTGCGCGGCCGCGTACGAGGCCAGGGCGGAACGGCTTCGCTCGTTCAGCCCGAGGGAGGCGCGCCCGAAGTAGGCGCCCTCGTACGCGAGCGCGAGGCTCGCCACGCGGCCCTCGCGGAACACGACGCCGATGCATCGGGCGTCGTAGCGTTGGATCGCGCGCTTCTTATACGCGTCGCGATGCTTCTTGCCCTCCGCGTACGGGGCGGACAGCCGCTTGCTGACGATGCCCTCCCAGCCGCGTTCCTCGACCCAGCGCCACAGCCCGGGGCCGTCGTCGAACAGATCCGTCACGAACAGCGACGGATCGCCGTCCGGCGGGAACGCCGCGCGCAGGCGGGCGTACCGTTCGGCGTACGGCAGGCTTCGCAGGTCCTCGCCGTTCGCGGCGAGCAGGTCGAACAGCACGTACGAAACCGGCTGCTCGGCGCTCGATCGGGCGAGCGCGGCGGCGGCGCGGGTGCGCTCGCGCTGCAGCACCTTCTGGAAGACGGGACGGCCGAGCGCCGCGTCGAAGTACACGATCTCGCCGTCGAGGACGTAGGAGCCCTCGACCTGTCGAAGTCGACGGACGACCTCCGGATACGTATCCTCTTTGCGAAGCAGCTTCCGCGAGTACAGCTCGACCCGACCGTCGTCGACGACGGCGAGCGCGCGGACGCCGTCCCATTTCAGCTGATACCCCCAGTCGGGGCCTTCCGGGATGTCGTCCCGCGAAATCGGACCCATCGGTTCGGCCGGCAGGACGAAGGGGACGGGAGGCGAAGACATGCGGTTGTCCTCCTATCGGCGGTGGCTTATGTTCTAAAACGCGGCGGCGGCTTGGACGAACCGATCTCTCGCGTCCAGCAATCGGCTCTCGATGCTCGTCGCCTGCCGCCGGATGAGCAGACTCTCCTCTAAACTCCAGGCTTTCGGCTGCCGCGAAAATAAATTCGCATGTCCGATGATGCGACCGTTATGCAAGAGCGGCACGGTACAGAACGATCGGAGATCGGCCTTCAGCAAGTCGTTCCGATGATTCAGCGAGACGAGGTGCTCGCTGGAGTCGACGTCGCGAATCGGCACGACGCGCTTCACGTACTCGGGGGTTTCTCCGTCGACGATATCGCCGATCACGGAGAGGCCGTTGGCGTATTCGGAATAATGCTTCGGCACGCTCGGATCGGCTCCGACCCAGAGCCGCTTCTCGGCCGAGTCGAAAAAATAGACGCCCATCGTCACGTCCCGTTCGGGGAACAACCGCTCCGTCGCGAGACAGAACCGATTCAAAAGGAGCTTCGTCTCCATGTAAATATATTGCTCCGGCCCGATCCATTCCTCTCGATACAGCTTCAGGAGATGATTGGAAACGTTGGACTCCTGCAGGAGCCGCCGGTCTAACGTCGCGAGCGCCCGGCGAATGTCCTTCGTCAGCTTGAAGGTTCGCAGGGACGTAATCATGCGGTCCATCGGCGGTCACCTCATTCTATTGGGGTACGGACGCCGCGTCGTTCCGTCCGCGCTTCGCCGCTTGCGCCTTCTTGAGAAGGCCGAGCACCAACTCCAACTCTTCCTCCGTTAGAGGTTCGCCGTTCCAATGCAACGCCGTCATCCCGTCCGTCACTTTCCAGGCGGCGGTCGACGGCACCGGTTCGACGCCAAGCGCATGCGGCCGGTCGGTCAGTCCGAGCAAATAGTCCGAGGTTACGTCGTACAATCGCGCGATCGCGGCCACGGTGTCGAGGGACGGCTCCCGTTCGCCCCCTTCGTAACCGGCGACCGTGCTCTTCGCGACGCCGATGCGCCGGCCGAATTCCGCCATCGACAACCCGTTCTTCTTTCTTAGTTCTCTCAGCCGAACGCCGAATAAGGTCATATAATTCGCTCGCTCCCGAATTGATAATAAGATAAAGTTCGCGGATCGCGAACGATTTTTAAGGGCGTGTCAGTATTATAGCATGAAGCCTGCGGAACTACATGCGGCTGCGCCGAAACGCGGCAAAACAAGAGGCTGTCCCCGGTCCGAATCGGACGGGGACAGCCTCTTCGCCATTATCGCGTGCCGATCGGCGCTTTCGGGCGCCCGCGGGGCGCGGGTCCTTCGGGCGCCGGCGCGCCTTGCGGCCCGGCGCCCGCGGCTCCGGCTGCCGCGCCGGCTCCGGCGGCCCGGCGCTTCCGCTTCGGCGGGGCGCCGGGCGGGATGACGGCGCCCTCCTCCGTCACCGGGATCGGCGGCGCGCCCCGATCCGCGGCCGCGGGCGGCGGTCCGCCCTGCACGGCTTGCAGCGACGCCTGCAGCGCGGACATGAGGTCGACCACGTTCGTCCGGCGCGGCTCCGGCGCCACCTCGACGTCTTGCCCCGCGATCTTCGCTTGGATGAGCCCCATCACCTGCTCGCGGTAATCGTCGCGATACTTCGTCGGATCGAACGGAACGGACAGCTGATCGATCAGCATCTTGGCCATCGTCAGCTCGCGTTCGCTTACGACGCCCCGGGTCAGATGCACGTTCGGAACGTTTTGCGCCGAACGGACCTCGTCCGGGTAAAAGATCGTCTCCATGCTGATGCACCCGTCCACGATGCGGATCGCCGCCAGCGACGACTTATTGCGGATCGTCACCTTGGCGATGCCGATCTTGCCGGTGTCCGCGAGCGCCGCGAGCAGCAGGCCGTAGGCGTTCGCCCCGGTGTCGCCGGGACCGAGATAATACGTTTTCTGAAAATAGATCGGGTCGATTTCGTGTAAATTCACGAAGTCGACGATTTTGATTTCCCGGCTCGCGTCGGCGGCGAGAGCGTCGAGCTCGTCTTTGTCGAAGCGGACGAAACGCCCCTTTTCGTACTCATAGCCCTTCATGATCGCTTCGTTCTCGACCGCCACCTCGCAGTGCGGGCATCGGCGGCTGTACGAAATCGGCGTGCCGCACACCCGGTGCAGCATGCGCATGGAGATGTCTTTGTCCTCCGTCGCCGCGTACATCTTCACCGGAATGTTGACGAGGCCGAAGCTGATCGCGCCTTTCCAAATCGTATGCATGCAAAGAAGCCTCCCGTTTCTCGTTTCGGTTAGTATAACCAAAACGCGGGAGGCTACCGCGCGGCCGTCAGTTGACGATCTTTTCGATTTCCACGTCGACGCGCGACAGATCGAGAAACTCGGATCCGATGCGGACGAGCGGCTGAAACAGCTCCGTCGTGTGGTTCATGACGATTTCCCCGACCTGGCCGTTCGACAGCATCGCTTCCTTGCCGATGAAGTTCGGAATCATGCGCCGGATGAACGTCTGCGCGATCTTCGGGTCGAGCTCGCTGAAGCTTAAAGCGTACAACTCTTTCAACACGACGAACAGGTCCTGCTTTTGTTGATACACCCGCGACGAAATCATCGCGCTGTAGATGTCCGCGACCGCGACGATCTTCGACGCCGGCTGCACCCAATCGTACGTGATGCCGAACGGATAACCCTTGCCGTTGGCGCGCTCGTGGTGCTGCAGCGCCGCGTAGGCGGCCATGCGGTCGTTCAAGCTTTTCATAATGATTTCATAGCCGTATTCGGTGTGCTTCTTGATTTGCTCGTATTCCTCGTCGGTCAGGCGCGAGGGCTTGAGCAGAATCGTCCGGTGAATCTTGCTCTTCCCGATGTCGTGCAGGAAGCCGGCCTTGCCGATGTCGTAAGCTTCTTCCTCCGCGTGGCCGAGCCACTTGGCGATAAAGTAGGAGAGCATGCCGACTTGAATGCAATGCTCGTATGTATAGTCGTCCTTGGAATTGAGGGTTAAGAGAAGGCCGACGATATCGGTTTCCTGCTGCATCGATTCGATCAACGGGTCATACGACTTATCGATTTCCTCGGGCGTTACGAAGCCGACATGGTACGCTTGATCGAACATCGTCTTCATCTGGCCGACCGCCTTATCGTATTGCGCCTGGAACGGCGGCTCGGGAACGTGCCCCGACGACGCGTCGTTCGCCCGAGCGTCCATAATTTCGACGTATTCGATTTGATGTCTCAGCAGCAGGGCGATATGAACGTCCGTGATAACCGTGCCCGGCGCCATAATATGGAGTCCGGTCGGCGCGAAGACATGCTGCCGGAGCATGTCGCCCGCATGGAGTTTCGTTACGTGCAGCCGCATAGGAAGCACCTCTGATTGTAAGTTGCCCATCTATGATATAGCACTTTCGGCTTATTGTCGACATAAACTAATGCGTAAGTCATAGGGACAAAGCATCTTGTCAGAAAAAATAATGATTGTATCGCAGCTCAGAATTATTGTATTGTTATTTAGCAAATTTTAGCACGTACATAAGGGAGTTATAGCAGATGAAAAGATGGACGATCATCGCGGCGGCCGCGATGCTGGCGACGACGACCGGCTGCGGCTTCGGGGGCGCGAAGGAAGAGACGAGAGAGCTGTCGCTTCCGGCCGACGGGGTTACGAAGTTCGCGGTGCGGACAGGGAGCGGAGACGTTACGCTGGAAGGCGCGGACGGGCTCGAGGCGATCGAAGCGACGGCGACCGTCCGACTCGGGTCGACCGGTTCCTTCGACGAGGACGTCGAGTTTACGCTAACGCGAGACGGCGACGGCGCGACGCTGACGACCGGCTTCGAGACGAACGGCTGGATTCCGTCCTTGCTCGCGCCGCGGTCGATGGATGTGACGGTGCGCATTCCGCGGGCGATGGCGGTTACGATCGAAGACGGCTCCGGCGATCTGGTCGTTCGCAACGTCGGAGGGACGCTCGTCGTGCTGGACGGCTCGGGAGACGCCGACATCGCGGAGATCGGCGGCGCGACGACCGTCACGGACGGTTCCGGCTCGCTGCGCATCGAGCGCGTCGACGGAAATCTCGTCGTCACGGACGGCTCGGGCGACGCGACGGTCAAGGACGTGACCGGTTCGCTTACGATCACGGACGGCAGCGGCGACATCGACGTCGACGGCGTGGGCGGCGATCTGATCGTAACCGACGACGGCTCCGGCGACCTGCGGTCGGTCGGGGTCCAAGGACGAACGATAACGGAATAACTCCGAAAAAGAAATCCCTCGGACGTTTCGTCCGAGGGATTGCGAATGCGATTGGGGTTAGCCGACGAAGGCGCCGCGGGTAGGCGTCTTGCCGCGGCCGTCGTTCTTCGGCTTGCGGCCGAACAGGTTGCCGACGGCGGCCTTGAAGTACGGGAGCACCCAACGGTCCGCGCCGTAGCGGCCTGCGTTGGCGCCGGCGACGAGGACGAAGAGGCCCATGATCGCCATTTGCGGGTTCGTCGACGTCGTGCCCGAGAGCAGGAACGCGAAGTTCATGGCCAGGGCGCCGAGAGCGGCGACGGTAGTGAAGCAGCCGAGCATGAGACCGAGACCGGCGAGAATTTCGCCCCAGAGGACGAGGAACGAGAAGACGTCGGCGTTCGGAATGGCGAAGGCGGTCAAGAAGTCCGCCCACCAGCCTTGGACGGCCGGATGATCGCCGGTCGCTTTTCCGACGGCGCCGGCGAGGAAGCCCGCCGCGTTGAACGGCTCGGGCGCGTTCAGCTTCTCGAGACCGTGCGTGAACCATTGATAGCCGAGGTAGAATCTAAGGAAGAAGAGCGCTGCGGCTGCGTAGCGGTTTGTTCTAAGGAACGTGTTGAACATGTGGAATCCCTCCAATTTGTTACTGTGCGAGGAGCGAATCGTCGTCGATGTCGTCTTCCTCTTGACTTCATCTTACCTCCGGAGGGGCCGCATCGATGTGCGGATTATCACATGTTTTCAAATTCCGTTGCGTTACCATAAATTCGAATCCACATTGGAAACGGAGGAGTGGTATACGTATGACGAACACGCTGGTTATCGTAGCGCATCCCCGCTTGGCGGAAGGCTCCCGCATCAATAAGAAGCTGGTCGAAGCGGTCGCGTCGATCGAGGGCGTAACCGTACGCGATTTATACCGGACGTATCCGGACGAGCGGATCGACCCCGAGGCGGAGCAACGGCTGTTAGAGGCGCATGAGCGCATCGTGCTGCAGTTCCCGTTCTGGTGGTACAGCTCGCCCCATCTCTTGAAGAAGTGGACGGACGAAGTGCTTACTTACGGCTGGGCGTACGGCCCCGGCGGCGACAAGCTGCGCGGGAAGTCGCTCGGGCTCGCCGTCTCGACCGGCGGCGCCGAGAGCGCCTTCCAGGCCGGCGGGTACAACCAGTACACGATGAGCGAGTTGACGAGACCGTTCCAAGCGACGGCGTCGCTCGTCGGCATGACGTTCCGGCCGATCTTCTCGGTGCACGGCTCGATGCTGTGCGACGACGAGACGCTGTCGCGGCGGGCGGCAGAATACGCCGCTTACGTGACGGCCGAACGCGAGACGGCGATTCATGCGTAACAACGACGAAGGGGCGCTCCCGATCGGGAGAACGTCCCTTCGTTCTGTTCGTGCGCCGGGTTACTTCAGCGCGTATTTGTCGGACGTCAGCCGGAACGAATCGCGAAGTCCGCTGGACAAGTACACCTCGCGCGATGCGGTGATAAACACCGCTTCCGTCTTCTCCGTCGACTCTACGAACGCCATGCCGTCCGCAAGGCCGAGCGCGAACGCCGCCGTCGACAGCGCGTCCGCGTCCGCCGACCGTTCCGTCAAAATCGTAACGCTCAATAACTCGTTATCGACCGGGTACCCGGTCGCCGGATCGAGGATGTGATGGTAGCGAACGCCGTCCTCGATAAAGAACCGCTCGTACACGCCGGAGCTGACGATCGTCTGATCGACGGCTTTCAGCGAGCCGATCGAAGCGCCGCGCGCGTCCTCCGGGTCTTGAACGCCGATCGTCCACGGCTTGCCGGCGGCCTTCTCGCCGACCGCCACGATGTTGCCGCCGAGGTCCACGATGGCGCTGTTCAAGCCTTCCGCCCGCAGGTAGTCGGCGACCACGTCGCCGGCGTACCCTTTGGCGATGGCGCCGAGGTCGAGCGACATGCCCGGCTCGGTCAAGTAGATCGAGGTCGCCGTGTCGTCCAGAACGACGTTGTCGGCGTCGACGAGCGCCGAGGCGGACTGGATTTCCTCCACGGACGGCTTCCGGGGCGCATCCGATCCGATGTCCCACACATCGACCAACGGCCCGATCGCCGGGTCGAATTTGCCGCCGGAGTCTTTCCAATATCGGATCCCTTTCTCGACGAGCCGGAACGTCTCCTCCGAGACGCGAACGGGCTCGACGCCCGCCATCCGGTTCACGCCCGAAATCTCGCTCGTCTCTACCTGTCGGCTCATCGTCGCGTCGATGCGCTCCAGCAGCTCCCGAATGTGCTCGAACGTGGCGTCGTCCGCCCGCTCGTCGAACACCTTCACGGTAACGACCGTATCGAAAATGAAATACGTCTCCGCCCTCGCCTCCGAGCCGCCGCCCGCCGCCGCTTCGCCCGAACAGCCGGCGAGCGCGGCGGACGCGAACAGCGCGGAAGCCAATGCGAGGTTTCGTAAGAGGTTCCCTTTCATAAACCCACCTTCTTTCTCGCTCTTTCGCAGAGCATATCAGATTCGAAGGGGCGTTCCTGTGACATCGGTCATAGGAGCGGCCTTGGGGAGATTTTATAATAAGTACAAAAATCGGAGAGGCGTGGGGACACTATGAAACGAGGCGACTTTTGGCTGATCGGGATCATCGTGCTCGCGGCCGCGTACTTCATGGTCGCTTACATTCGGCAAGACCATGCCGCCGATCGTTACGACGGGAAAGCCTACGCGGTCGTGACGGTCGACGGGAAGCCGTTCCGAACGATCGAGCTGACCGAGTCGGCCGAGCGATACGAAATTCAGACCGAATTCGGGTACAACTTACTAGAAGTGAAGGATGGGGGCATCCGCATGCTGGAAGCGGATTGCCCCGATGACATTTGTATCGAGATCGGGGAAGTTCGCAAGCTCGGCGAGACGATCGTCTGCTTGCCTAACCGGGTCATGGTCGAGATCGTCGGAGACGCCGAGGAAGGGGGAGAGACGGATGCGGTCGCAACATAACGAAGCGGATGCGGCGCTGCGTCGCTCCGTCGTCATCGCGATGTTCGCAGCGGCGGCCGTCGTGCTTGGGTTGATCGAAGCCGCCATTCCGTTCCAAGCCGCCGTGCCCGGCGCCAAGCTCGGTCTGGGCAATATCATGGTGCTTGCCTGCCTGCACTTCTTGCGAGGGCGTGACGCGATTTCCCTCATCGTATTAAAGACGGTAATAACGTCGTTATTGCTCGGAACATTTTCCAGCTTTTTGTTTAGCATCGCCGGCGGGCTGCTCAGCTTCGCCGTCATGTACGCCCTGCTCCGTCTCGGCCGCGACCGCTTCAGCCTTATCGGGGTGAGCGTCGCCGGCGGCATCGCCCATAACATCGGGCAGTTGACCGCCGCGACGTTCGTACTCGGCACGTCTAAGATTTTCTACTATTTGCCTTTCTTGATGGTAGCGGGCATCGCGACGGGCATCTTCGTCGGGTTCGCCGCGAAGACGTTAATTCGCGCCTTGGGCCGCTTGCCCTTATTCGAGTCGTTGGAGAACCCGCGGTGAACGCGGGAGGGAGGAGGATCGACGCTATGATCGCATACGACAACGTAACGGCCGCGCCGCGCGCCGCGGGAGCGCGTCCCGTCCTCGACGGCGTCACCCTCCGCATTCCCGAGGGACAATGGGTCAGCGTCGTCGGGCCGAACGGCAGCGGCAAGTCGACGCTGCTGCGGCTGATGAACGGATTGGCGGCGGCGCAAGAAGGCTCGATCGTCGTGGACGGCGTCGAGCTGACGCAGGAAACGGTCTGGACCGTTCGATCGAAGATCGGCTTCGTCTTTCAAAACCCCGACAGTCAGAGCATCGGACAGACGGTCGCCGAAGACATCGTGTTCGGGTTGGAAAACGCCGGCCTCGACCGAGAGACGATGCGGCATCGCCTGTACGCGCATGCCGAACGTCTCGGCGTATCCGCGTTGCTGGACCGACACCCGAGCCGGCTGTCGGGCGGGCAGAAGCAGCGAGCCGCGTTGGCGGCGGCGCTCGCGACAGAGCCGAAGATCGTGCTGCTCGACGAGGCGACCTCGATGATCGACGATGCGGGGAAGCGCGATCTGCTTTCGCTGCTCCGAGAGCTGAGGGACAGCGGACAGTATACGATCGTATCCGTCACGCACGATACCGAAGAGTTGCTTGCCTCCGATCGGGTCGTCGCCCTGAACGCGGGCCGGATCGCGGCGGACGGCTCGCCTAGAGACGTGCTCGCCAGAGCGGACGTGTTGGACGGTTGCCGTCAGCGCGCGCCGTTCGTTCGGGAGCTCGCCGCCGCGCTCGGCGAGCGGGGCATCGACGTCGGCGACGTGTGGGACGACGAAGGGATGGTGAACGCGTTATGGTCATTCGCTTCGAACGCGTAACGTATCGATACGCTGGCGCTCCTCGGAACGCAGCGCCGGCCTTGCGAGACGTCGCGCTCTCGATCGACGGTCCTCGCTTCGTCGCCGTTCTCGGCTCCCCGGGGTCGGGCAAGTCGACGCTGCTTCAGCACTTCAACGGGATCGAACGCCCGACCGAAGGCGTCGTTCGCGTGCTCGACTATTCGATTGCGCACGGCGAAAAGCTGAAGTCCGCGAACGAGCTCCGCCGCCGGGTCGGGCTCGTCTTTCAATATCCGGAACGGCAGCTGTTCGAATCGACCGTCGAAGAGGACATCTGCTTCGGTCCCCGCAACTTCGGCATGTCCCAGGGCGAGGCGAAAGCGGCGGCTCGGGCGGTATGCGAATGGATCGGACTCGATCCGGCGCTGCTTCCGTTCAGTCCGTTCGCACTCAGCGGGGGAGAGCAGCGTCTGGCGGCGGTCGCCGCCGTGCTCGCGGTCGACCCCGACATCGTCGCGCTCGACGAGCCCACCGCGTCGCTCGATCCCGCGAGCCGGGAAGAGCTGCTCCGACGGCTCCGTTCCCTCGTGGACGAGCGCGGCAAGACTATCGTCGTCGTCTCCCACAGACTCGAGGAGGTCATCCGCGTCGCGGACGATTTCGTCGTGATGGAAGGCGGGGCGATCGTCTTCCACGGCGGGGCCGCCGAGCTGCTGGAGCGGGAAGAGCTCATCGAACGCGCGGGCGCGTCGCTCCCGGCCGCCGTGCGGCTCATGCGCCGCTTCGCCGCCGCGTTCGACGTCGAGCCGCCGGCCGGCGCGCCGTCCGCCGAAGAAGCCGCCGAGTTCGTCCGGCGAACGTTAGAGGCTCGCGGCTTCCGCTCTAAGGAAGGAGTCGGTGCGCATGCGTGACACGTTACGAATCGGCAGGTTTGTCGAAGCCGGATCTTGGGCTCATCGACTTGATCCCCGCTCGAAGCTGACGGCGATGTTCCTGTACTTGGCCGCGGTGCTGTTCATCGACAGCTGGTACGGACTCGCGGCGTTAAGCGTCGTCTCGTTCGCCGGACTGCTGTCGACGCGAATCCCTCTCTCCAAATACCTAAAGACATTGAAGCCGCTCCGGTTCTTGATCGCGTTCGTCTTCGCCGTGCCGCTGCTGTTCGAACAAGACGGCTTCCTGCACGGCTCGGTCGCGGCCGGACGCATGATTTGGTTCGTGTCGTTCACGGCCACGCTCACGTTCACGACGGAGACGCCGCGTCTCGTGTTAGGCATGGAATCGATGCTTCGCCCGATGCGGCGCCTCGGATGGAACCCGGACCGGTGGACGTTCATGCTCGCGGTGGCGCTGCGCTTCATCCCTTCTATCATGGAAGAAGCGGACATCGTCCTGAAGGCCCAGGCGTCGCGTGGGGTGGACTTCCGCGAACTGCCGTGGAAGTCTAAGGCGAAGGCGCTCGTGACCTTGCTCATTCCGATCGCCTCCGGCGCGTTCCGGCGGGCGTCGGAGCTGATCGACGCTTATGCCTCGCGGGGGTATCGCCCGGGCATGGAACGTACGCGGTACGAGGTGCTTGCGTGGGGGCGGGCCGATACTTGGTTTTTGTTAGGGTTCGCGGGAGCTATGGCGGCCGTCGTCTGGACCAACGCGTGGGCCGGGTGAGTCGGGGGCGCGCTCCTTTCTAAGGTGATGTCGTCTGCTCAGGCTGCGAGGGGGCAGGTTGTATTGTTTGCGCACCTTTCTAAGGTGATGTCGTCTGCTCAGGTAGAAGAGTAGGGGCATCACTTTACTTCGTTGTGGAGTGTTTTGTCGCAACATGGAGTAGGGCTGGATAGCGACTGACGACAACGCTAAGCACGGAGTGCGAATTGCGTAGTGCGTAGCGCGAAGTACTAACTCAGTTCATGCACACCTTACGCAACGTCTTAAGCCGTTCGGAAGCAAAGCTTGCCCCACGCCTCGCGTAAGGAGGTTCCTTGGGCGGCGGCGTTCCAACGGAAACAGAACTCGTCGAGATAGCTCTGAAGGTACTTCGTGCCGACGCCGTTGAACAGCCGGTTCATCCAACCGCGGGCCTCTAGCAGGCAATCCCGCAGCGGGCTAAGGTGCATCTGGTTGTCGCTCAGCCATAACGCGTTCGCGTTCGGATCGACGTGTTCCTCCAGAATGCGCGCCTTCCCGTGCGCGGTTGGTTCCTTATATCCGCGGACGAGACGGTCGCGAGGCACGAACCCGAGCTTCAACGCGGTCGGCTTGCCGTCTCTCCCGACGGAAGCCGAGACGGACACGACGCGTTCGCACCGGTAGTGCCGGTG
>NZ_VCIW01000034.1 GCF_005765165.1 Paenibacillus antri
CCCGAAGGACAAGATCCGCTCGACTTGCATGTATTAGGCACGCCGCCAGCGTTCGTCCTGAGCCAGGATCAAACTCTCCAAAAAGGGTAGTTCAATATGCTGCGCTCATTACAAGCTAGCTTTACTTCTTTAAAAAAGCATATGCGCTCATGTTCAGTTTTCAAGGAGCAAGCTTGTCTTACTCAACCCCGCCGTTAATTCGACAGGAATTATAGATTATCATGAATTCCGTTCCGTTGCAACTGTTATTTATTTCAAACCGTTGCTATCTTGCCCGACCGCCTGTCTTTCTCAGCGGCGGAAATATAATATACCACGGCATCCGAATGATTGCAACCCGGTATCTTTTTCCAAATGAACAAAAGCCCCATACAAGAATCTCCATGGAGCGCACGGTGGAAGTACCGATATGGAATCCGTTCCGACGGCGATCCGCCTTCGCGGCTCAGACAAATCGCCTCACTTAGCATTCATCGTTCAACAGAAAAAAAGAAGCCGCCCGGGAAACCCGGACAGCTTCTTATTGAATTACTTGGAGATCGTTGCTACAGCGCCTGCGCCAACCGTACGGCCGCCTTCGCGGATTGCGAAGCGCGTGCCTTCTTCGATAGCGATCGGAGCGATGAGCTCAACCGTAACCGTAACGTTGTCGCCCGGCATAACCATCTCCGTGCCTTCCGGCAGGTTGATGATGCCCGTAACGTCCGTCGTACGGAAGTAGAACTGCGGACGGTAGCCCGTGAAGAAAGGCTTATGACGGCCGCCTTCTTCTTTCGTCAAGACGTAGATCGAAGCGGAGAAGTTCGTGTGCGGCTTAACCGAACCCGTCTTCGCCAATACTTGACCACGCTCGATGTCTTTACGATCAACGCCGCGGAGCAATGCGCCGATGTTGTCGCCCGCTTGTGCGGAATCGAGCAACTTACGGAACATCTCGACGCCCGTAACGACCGTCTTGCGAGTTTCTTCGGCAAGACCGATGATTTCGACTTCGTCGCCGACTTTAACGACGCCACGCTCGACGCGGCCCGTTGCAACCGTACCGCGACCCGTGATCGTGAATACGTCCTCGACCGGCATCAAGAACGGCTTGTCTACATCGCGCTCAGGAGTCGGGATGTACGTGTCGATTTGCTCGAAGAGCTCGACGATCTTTTGCGCCCAGTCGCCTTCCGGGTTTTGGAGCGCTTCGCGAGCGGAACCGCGGATGATCGGAGTGTCGTCGCCCGGGAACTCGTACTCGTTGAGAAGGTCGCGGATTTCCATCTCGACCAACTCGAGCAACTCTTCGTCTTCAACCATGTCGCACTTGTTCATGAATACGACGATGTAAGGAACGCCTACTTGGCGGGAGAGCAGGATGTGCTCGCGCGTTTGCGGCATCGGGCCGTCAGCTGCGGATACGACGAGGATCGCGCCGTCCATCTGAGCAGCACCCGTGATCATGTTCTTAACGTAGTCGGCGTGTCCAGGGCAGTCGACGTGTGCGTAGTGACGGTTCGGCGTCTCGTACTCAACGTGTGCCGTGGAGATCGTGATACCGCGCTCGCGCTCTTCCGGAGCTTTGTCGATTTGGTCGAACGCTACGGCTGCACCGCCGTATTTCTTCGACAATACCGTCGTGATTGCTGCCGTCAGCGTCGTTTTGCCATGGTCGACGTGTCCGATCGTACCGATGTTTACGTGCGGCTTCGTGCGTTCAAATTTTGCCTTTGCCATTGGAAAGTCTTCCTCCTTAGAGAAAAAGAATTATAATTAGGCGCCCTTCTTCGCGATGATCGCATCAGCGATAGATTTAGGCACTTCTTCATAGTGAGCAAGTTCCATCGCGAACACGCCGCGACCTTGCGTACGGGAACGAAGCGTAGTCGAGTAACCGAACATCTCGGAGAGCGGAACTTTCGCACGGATAATCTGCGCGCCTGCGCGGCTATCCATACCTTCGATCCGACCGCGGCGAGAGTTCAAGTCGCCCATAACGTCGCCCATGTACTCTTCCGGAACCGTAACTT
Source organism: Paenibacillus antri (assembly GCF_005765165.1). Taxonomy (NCBI): domain Bacteria; kingdom Bacillati; phylum Bacillota; class Bacilli; order Caryophanales; family Paenibacillaceae; genus Paenibacillus; species Paenibacillus antri. The sequence continues at coordinate 2,013 of NZ_VCIW01000034.1, forward strand.
CTACTTTCATGATCGGCTCGAGCAGAACCGGCTTACACTTGTCCTTCGCCGCTTTAAGCGCCATCGAACCGGCGATCTTGAACGCCATTTCGTTGGAGTCGACGTCGTGGTAGGAACCGTCGACGATCGTCGCTTTGATATCGACGAGCGGGTAGCCGGCGAGAACGCCGTTCTTCATCGACTCTTCGATACCGTTTTGTACGGCTGGGATGTATTCGCGCGGAACGACGCCGCCGACGACCTTGTTTTCGAAGATGAAGCCCGTGCCCGCCTCAAGCGGTTCGAACTCGATCCAGCAATGGCCGTACTGACCGCGACCGCCGGACTGACGCACGAACTTGCCTTCGACTTTCGCCGGGACGCGGAACGTCTCGCGGTACGCGACTTGCGGCGCGCCTACGTTCGTTTCCACTTTGAATTCGCGCTTCATCCGGTCGACGATGATCTCGAGGTGGAGCTCGCCCATCCCCTGGATGATCGTCTGGCCCGTCTCTTCGTCCGTGTAATACCGGAACGTCGGATCTTCTTCCGCGAGCTTCGTGAGCGCGACGCCCATCTTGTCTTGGTCCGCTTTGGACTTCGGCTCGACGGCGATCGAGATAACGGGCTCAGGGAAGTTCATGGACTCGAGGATAACCGGGTTCTTCTCGTCAGTGAGCGTGTCTCCCGTAATCGTGTCCTTCAGGCCAACCGCTGCGGCGATGTCGCCCGCGTACACTTCTTGAATCTCTTCGCGAGAGTTCGCGTGCATCTGCAGGATCCGGCCGATCCGTTCCCGCTTGCCCTTCGTCGCGTTCAATACGTACGAACCGGAGTTCAACACGCCGGAATATACGCGGAAGAACGTCAGACGACCGACATACGGGTCCGTCATGATCTTGAAAGCGAGCGCCGAGAACGGCTCGGAGTCCGAAGACTTCCGAACGACTTCCGTACCGTCTTCCAGAACGCCGCGGATATCCGGAACGTCCGTAGGAGCAGGAAGGTAATCGATAACCGCGTCGAGCATCGGCTGAACGCCTTTGTTCTTGTAGGAAGAGCCCGCGATGACCGGGTAGATTTTAACTGCCACGGTACCTTTGCGCAGAGCAACCTTAAGCTCGTCGACGGTAATTTCTTCGCCTTCGAGGTACTTCATCGTCAAGTCTTCGTCGAGCTCGGCGACCTTCTCGATCAAATGCGTACGAAGCTCTTCGGCTTGATCCTTGTACTCTGCCGGAATGTCCGCCAGTTGTTCGAGGCTGCCCATGTCGTCCGTGAAACGGTAAGCGACGTTGCCGACAAGGTCGATATATCCGACGTAGTCCGCTTCGGCGCCCATCGGCAGCTGAATCGCGACCGCGTTCGCGCCGAGTCGATCTTTCATCGTTTGGATAACGTTCAAGAAGTCGGCGCCGATGATGTCCATCTTGTTGACGTATGCGATCCGCGGTACGCCGTAGCGCTCCGCTTGACGCCATACGGTTTCGGATTGCGGCTCTACGCCTTCCTTAGCGGAGAACACCGCGACCGCGCCGTCGAGTACGCGCAGGGAACGTTCGACTTCGACCGTGAAGTCTACGTGTCCAGGCGTGTCGATGATGTTGACGCGATGGCCTTTCCATTGCGCCGTCGTAGCAGCCGACGTGATCGTGATGCCGCGCTCTTGTTCTTGTTCCATCCAGTCCATCGTCGCGGCGCCTTCATGCACTTCGCCGATCTTATGAACGCGTCCGGTAAAGAACAAAATGCGCTCGGTCGTCGTCGTCTTGCCCGCGTCGATGTGGGCCATGATGCCGATGTTGCGCGTGTTCTGCAAAGAGAACGCTCTTGGCATTCGTTAGCTCTCCCTTCTATCCTAGTTTTGAATAAATCCTACCAACGGTAGTGGGCAAACGCTTTGTTCGCTTCGGCCATCTTGTGCGTATCTTCGCGCTTCTTGACCGATGCGCCCGTGTTGTTGCTGGCGTCGATGATTTCAGCGGCAAGGCGCTCCGTCATCGTCTTCTCGCCGCGATTGCGCGAGTAGTTGACCAACCAACGAAGACCTAACGAAGTGCGGCGCTCCGGCTTCACTTCGATCGGAACTTGGTAGTTTGCACCGCCGACGCGACGAGCTTTGACTTCGAGTACCGGCATGATGTTCTTGATCGCCGCCTCGAATACTTCCATAGGCTCGTTGCCCGTACGTTGACGAATCAATTCGAACGCGTCGTACAGGATCGTCTGGGCGACCCCGCGCTTACCGTCGATCATGATTCGGTTAATGAGACGAGTTACCAACTTGCTGTTATAAATCGGATCCGGAAGCACGTCGCGCTTCGGAACTGGACCTTTACGTGGCATAGTTATCCCCCTTTCGCAACCAATTCATTCCTAGTCGCTATTCTTGTCTTGCAAATTTTTGTAGATTACTTCTTCGCTTTCGGACGCTTCGTGCCGTACTTGGAACGAGCTTGCATCCGGTTGTTAACCCCTGCAGTATCGAGCGCGCCGCGAACGATGTGGTAACGGACACCCGGAAGGTCCTTAACACGACCGCCGCGTACGAGTACGACGCTGTGCTCCTGAAGGTTGTGGCCGATCCCGCCGATGTAGGCAGTAACCTCGACCTTGTTCGTCAAGCGTACACGAGCGTATTTCCGAAGCGCCGAGTTCGGCTTCTTCGGCGTCATCGTGCCGACACGAGTGCAGACGCCGCGCTTTTGAGGAGCGCTGAGGTCCGTCTCTTCGCGACGCAGCGCGTTGTACCCTTTTTGGAGGGCCGGCGACTTCGACTTTACGACTTTCGCTTTACGACCTTTGCGTACGAGCTGGTTAATAGTTGGCATATGTTGCACCTCCTTCAATACGTTTGTAAAACAAATGTTAAGTCCACAGATCCAGGTGAGTCATATGTGAACAAAAGAGAATGTTCTTGTCTCGGAAATCCGCGGACAAAAACATGGTTTCATTCATTCACTATAGCGGCCATTGCGGCGCCGACCTCGATTCCGCAAGCTTTACCGAGTTGTTTCATGGAATCGACGTACGTCACTTCAACGCTCATCTTCTTCGCTAGAGTCACAATTTTGCTCGTCAGCTTCGGATCTGCGTCCCTTGCAACAAACACCTTGGCGGCTGTACCGATCTCCACCGCTTTCGTCGTTTGCTTGGTGCCGATGCGCAGTTGTCTACCGCGCAGTTCTTCATCATAAGACATTGTTGAAATATCCTCCAAAGAACATCTCGCATGAGACCGTACCTTTTTGGCACACTGTAACATATTATCACCGGGTCTAGCCCATGTCAAGACGAAAAGCGTAACGAATATTGGCAGCCATAAGGCCGGCAGGCCGAACGAATTCGACCTGCCGAAAACCTTGCCCTTATTCTACGGCAACGGGCTCCGCAGCCGTATCGACGTCTTCTTCCGGCGCCGCATTCGGGTCTACGACCTTGATGCCGCGGTAACGAGACATCCCCGTACCGGCCGGAATGAGCTTGCCGATAATGACGTTCTCCTTGAGGCCGAGCAATTGGTCTACCTTGCCCTTGATCGCGGCGTCCGTCAATACGCGCGTCGTCTCCTGGAACGAAGCCGCGGAGAGGAACGAGTCCGTCTCGAGCGACGCCTTCGTGATCCCGAGCAAGACGGGACGCGCGACGGCCGGCTCTCTGTCGTCCATAAGGGCGACGCGGTTCGCTTCTTCGTATTCGTGGATGTCGACGAACGAGCCCGGCAAGAGCGTCGTGTCGCCCGCGTCGACGATGCGGATTTTCCGCAGCATCTGACGGATCATTACCTCGACGTGCTTGTCGTTGATTTCTACGCCCTGGTTCCGGTATACGCGCTGCACTTCCTGCAGGATGTAGTTCTGCACCCCGCGGATGCCCTTGATGCGGAGCATCTCTTTCGGGTCGATCGAACCGTCCGTGAGCTCGTCGCCCGCCTCGATCGTCTGGCCGATCGTGACGCGAATCCGAGAGCCGTACGTAACGGAATACGTCTTCGATTCCGCTTCCCCGGTCACTTCGATCTCCCGGCGGTCCTTCGCTTCGCGAATTTCCTTCACGACGCCGTCGATTTCGGAGATGATCGCTTGGCCCTTCGGGTTCCGAGCTTCGAAGAGCTCCTGAATCCGCGGCAAACCTTGCGTGATATCGTCGCCAGCGACGCCGCCGGTGTGGAACGTACGCATCGTGAGCTGCGTGCCCGGCTCGCCGATCGACTGCGCGGCGATGATGCCGACCGCTTCGCCGATTTCGACGAACGCGCCGGTAGCGAGGTTACGGCCGTAGCACTTCTTACATACGCCGTGACGCGTGCGGCACGACAACACCGAACGAATCTGAAGCTTCTCGACGCCCGCGTCAATGATCGCGTTCGCTTCCGCATCGCGGATCAACTGATTGCGGACGACGATCACTTCGCCCGTTTGCGGATGACGCACCGTTTCGAAAGCGTAACGGCCTTCGATCCGGTCGTACAGGTCCTCGATGACTTCTTTGCCGTCTTGGATCTTGCCGACGATGAAGCCCTTATCCGTGCCGCAATCGTCCTCGCGGACGATAACGTCCTGCGCGACGTCGACGAGACGACGCGTCAGGTAACCGGAGTCGGCCGTCCGAAGCGCCGTATCCGCCAGACCCTTCCGCGCGCCGTGCGTCGAGATGAAGTACTCGAGGACGGTCAAGCCTTCGCGGAAGTTCGACTTGATCGGCAACTCGATGATCCGGCCGGACGGGTTCGCCATCAGGCCGCGCATGCCGCCGAGCTGCGTAATCTGAGACTTGTTGCCCCGCGCTTTGGAGTCGACCATCATACTGATCGAATTGAACTTATCGAGCGACTTCATGAGGATGTCGGTCAATTCGTCCTTCGCCTTCGACCAGATCGAGATGACGCGGTCGTACCGCTCTTCGTCCGTGATCAGACCGCGTCGATATTGGTTCGTAACGACGCGTACCTTCTCTTCGGATTCGGCGAGGATACGCACCTTCTCCGGCGGCACGTTCACGTCGGCCACCGCGATCGTGATGCCTGCGCGCGTGGAATACGTGAAGCCCAGCTGCTTGATATTGTCGAGAATGACGGACGTCTGCGTCGTATGATACTTGCGGAAGCACTCCGCAATGATCGCGCCCAGATAGTCCTTGCCGACGGCTCCCTTGAAGTTCGCGGACATGATGCGTTCGCGGACGTTGGCGCCCTTTTCGAAAATAAAGTAATGATCCGTCACGCCGTTCAGCAGGTTCGACTTCGTCGGTTCGTTGATGTACGGGAAGTCCGCCGGGAAGATCTCGTTGAAGATGATCTTGCCGACGTTCGTCACGAGCAACGCCTTCTGTTGTTCTTCCGTGAACGACGTCTTGTTGAGAGCAGAAACCGGGATCGCTACCCGCGCATGGAGCGAAACCGCGCCGCGCTGGTAAGCGGAGATGACCTCGTTCATGTTCCGGAAGATCATGCCCGTACCCTTGGATTCAACGTTATCGAGCGTCAAGTAATAGCTTCCCAGGACCATGTCCTGCGAAGGCGTGACGACCGGCTTGCCGTCCTTCGGGTTCAGGATGTTGCCGGATGCGAGCATCAGGATGCGCGCTTCCGCCTGCGCTTCCGCGGACAGCGGCACGTGCACGGCCATCTGGTCGCCGTCGAAGTCGGCGTTGTACGCGGTACAAACGAGCGGATGCAGCTTGATCGCGCGGCCTTCCACGAGAATCGGCTCGAACGCCTGGATGCCGAGACGGTGAAGCGTCGGCGCGCGGTTCAGCAGCACCGGATGCTCCTTGATGACTTCTTCGAGTACGTCCCACACTTCCGGGGAGACGCGCTCGACTTTACGCTTCGCGCTCTTGATGTTGTGCGCGAGACCTTTGTTCACGAGCTCCTTCATGACGAAAGGCTTGAACAGCTCGAGCGCCATCTCCTTCGGCAGACCGCACTGATACATCTTCAGCGACGGACCGACGACGATAACGGAACGGCCGGAGTAGTCGACGCGCTTGCCGAGCAAGTTTTGGCGGAAGCGGCCTTGCTTGCCCTTCAGCATGTGGCTCAGCGACTTCAGCGGACGGTTGCCCGGTCCGGTGACCGGACGGCCGCGGCGGCCGTTGTCGATGAGCGCGTCCACGGCTTCTTGGAGCATGCGTTTCTCGTTCTGTACGATAATGTCCGGCGCGCCCAGATCGAGCAGACGCTTCAGACGGTTGTTCCGGTTAATGACGCGGCGGTACAAGTCGTTAAGGTCGGACGTCGCGAAGCGGCCGCCGTCGAGCTGTACCATCGGACGAAGCTCCGGCGGAATGACCGGCAGGACGTCCATGATCATCCAATCCGGCTCGTTGCCCGAGTTCCGGAACGCTTCCAACACTTCCAACCGCTTAATGGCGCGGTTGCGGCGTTGGCCTTGGGCGGTCTTCAGCTCTTCCTTCAGGGCGTCGACTTCCTTCGGAAGGTCGATGTCCTGCAGGAGCTTCTTCACCGCTTCGGCGCCCATGCCGGCTTGGAACGCGTAGCCGTACTTCTCCCGGTAGCTGCGATATTCCTTCTCGGAGAGCAGTTGCTTCTTCTCGAGCGGCGTATCGCCGGGATCCGTAACGACATAGGATGCGAAATAGATGATTTCCTCCAAGGAGCGAGGAGACATGTCGAGCGCGAGACCCATCCGGCTCGGGATGCCTTTGAAGTACCAGATGTGCGAAACCGGCGCGGCGAGCTCGATATGGCCCATCCGCTCGCGGCGCACCTTCTGGCGCGTCACTTCGACGCCGCAGCGATCGCAGACGACGCCCTTATAGCGGACGCGCTTGTACTTGCCGCAATGGCATTCCCAGTCCTTCTGCGGTCCGAAGATCTTCTCGCAGAACAAGCCTTCCTTCTCCGGCTTCAACGTCCGATAGTTGATCGTCTCGGGCTTCTTTACCTCGCCGCGGGACCACGAACGGATTTTATCCGGGGAGGCGAGCCCGATCTTCATAAATTCAAAGTTGTTGACATCCATCAAGGAGCAACCCTCCCTGCTATTTTGTTCGATCTATGGCGCCGGTAAGCCGCAAGACGCGGCGGCCCGCCGGCGACGAAACCAAATCCTAGACGGCGGTCGATCGGAAAATTACTCGATGCCGACTTCGGATCCTTCAAGATTCAGGTTCAGCTTGTCGTTGGACACGTCCTCGTCGTCGTCGAACTCTCTCATTTCGATTTCTTCCTCGTTCTCCGACAAGATCTTCACGTCCATGCCCAAGCTCTGGAGCTCCTTGATCAACACTTTGAACGACTCCGGTACGCCCGGCTCCGGCACGTTCTCGCCCTTGACGATCGACTCGTACGTCTTCACGCGACCGACGACGTCGTCGGACTTCACGGTCAGAATTTCCTGCAGCGTGTAGGCGGCGCCGTAAGCTTCCAGCGCCCATACTTCCATCTCGCCGAAGCGCTGGCCGCCGAACTGCGCCTTACCGCCGAGCGGCTGCTGCGTAACGAGCGAGTACGGCCCCGTGGAACGCGCATGGATTTTGTCATCGACCATGTGCGCCAGCTTGATCATGTACATGACGCCGACCGTTACTTCGCGTTCGAACATGTCGCCCGTCCGGCCGTCGTACAGCTTCGTCTTGCCGTTGCGCTGCATGCCCGCTTCTTCCATCGTGTCGAAGACGTCGTATTCGCGCGCGCCGTCGAATACCGGCGTGGCGACGTGAATGCCGAGCGCCTTCGACGCCATGCCGAGGTGAACCTCGAGCACCTGACCGATGTTCATCCGGGACGGAACGCCCAGCGGATTGAGCACGACTTCGACCGGCGTGCCGTCCGGCAGGAACGGCATATCCTCTTCCGGCAAAATCCGTGCGATAACCCCTTTGTTCCCGTGTCGTCCGGCCATCTTATCGCCTTCGGAAATTTTCCGCTTCTGGGCGATGTAGACGCGAACGAGTTGGTTGACGCCAGGAGGCAGCTCGTCGCCGTTCTCCCGCGTGAACACCTTCACGTCTACGACGATGCCGTCGGTACCGTGCGGCACGCGAAGCGACGTATCGCGCACTTCCCGCGCCTTCTCGCCGAAGATCGCGTGGAGGAGACGCTCTTCCGCGGTCAGCTCCGTCACGCCCTTCGGCGTCACCTTGCCGACGAGGATGTCCCCCGCGCCGATCTCCGCGCCGACGCGGATGATGCCGCGCTCGTCGAGGTTCTTCAGCGCGTCTTCGCCGACGTTCGGAATGTCGCGCGTGATTTCTTCCGGTCCGAGCTTCGTATCCCGCGCTTCGGACTCGTACTCTTCGATATGAATCGAGGTGTAGACGTCTTCTTTGACGAGCTTCTCGCTCAGAAGAATCGCATCCTCGTAGTTATAGCCTTCCCACGTCATGAACGCGACGACCACGTTGCGGCCGAGCGCCAATTCGCCCATCTCGGTGGACGGGCCGTCCGCCAAGATGTCGCCGACTCTGACGATGTCGCCCTTGCGGACGATCGGACGTTGGTTGATGCAAGTCCCTTGGTTGGAACGAATGAACTTGTGCAGCTTATGCTTCACGAGATCGCCGTTCACGAGCTTGCCGTCCACCGTCTCCTGGCGGCGAACCCAAATCTCGTTCGCGGACGCGCGTTCGACGAAGCCGTTCACCTTCGAGACGATACATACGCCGGAATCCTTGGCGGACTTGTGCTCCATGCCCGTGCCGACGAGCGGCGCTTTCGGGATGAGCAGCGGCACCGCTTGGCGCTGCATGTTCGAACCCATCAGCGCGCGGTTCGAGTCGTCGTTCTCGAGGAACGGAATGAGCGCCGTCGCGACGGAGACGACCTGCTTCGGCGAGACGTCCATGTAGTCGACGCGATCGCGCGGCAAGATCAAGTTCTCGTCTTTGTAACGGACGATGAGCGAATCGTTCTTGAACGTGCCGTCTTCGGCCAATTCGGCGTTCGCCTGAGCGATAACGTAGTTATCCTCTTCGTCCGCCGTCATATATTGAATTTGATCGGTGACGATCCCGGTCTTCGGATCGACCCAACGGTACGGCGTCTCGATAAAGCCGTATTCGTTAATGCGGGCGAACGTCGACAACGAGTTGATGAGACCGATGTTCGGACCTTCCGGCGTCTCGATCGGGCACATCCGGCCGTAGTGCGAGTGGTGAACGTCGCGAACCTCGAAGCCCGCGCGTTCCCGCGTCAAACCGCCGGGACCGAGAGCGGACAGACGACGCTTGTGCGTAAGCTCCGCGAGCGGGTTCGTCTGGTCCATGAACTGCGACAGCTGGGAGCTGCCGAAGAACTCCTTGATCGAAGCGATGACCGGTCGAATGTTGATCAGCGCCTGCGGCGTAATAACGTTCGCGTCTTGAATCGACATCCTCTCCCGCACGACGCGCTCCATCCGGGATAAGCCGATGCGGAACTGGTTCTGCAGCAGCTCGCCTACGGAACGCAGACGACGGTTGCCCAAGTGGTCGATGTCGTCCGTGCTGCCCACGCCGTAGAGCAAGTTCATGAAGTAATTGATCGACGCGATAATGTCCGCCGGCGTAATGTTCTTCACGTTCTTGTCGACCTGCGCGTTGCCGATGACCTTCACGACTTTGGCGTCTTCGGCCGGCGAGAAGATCGAGATCGTCTGCAGCGGAATCGAATCGTCTTCGGTAAGACCCGAAGCGACGCGATACTCCACGTTCCCGATCCCCTTCTCGATATGCGGAAGCACTTCGTCGAGCAGACGGCGGTCGAGCATTTGGCCCGCTTCCGCGATGATCTCGCCCGTCTCGAAGTCGATCAACGTCTCGGCGAGGCGCTGGTTGAACAGACGGTTCTTGATGTGAAGCTTCTTATTGATTTTATAACGTCCGACGTTCGCCAAGTCGTACCGCTTCGGATCGAAGAATCGCGCGATGAGCAAGTTCCGCGCGTTCTCGAGCGTCGGCGGCTCGCCCGGACGAAGACGCTCGTAAATTTCGATAAGCGCCTTCTCGGTCGAATCGGTGTTGTCTTTCTCGAGCGTGTTGCGAATATATTCGTTATCGCCGAGCAAATCGATGATTTCCGCGTCCGTGCCGAAGCCGAGAGCGCGCAAAAGCACCGTCACCGGAATTTTCCGCGTGCGGTCGATTCGGACGTACACGATGTCCTTCATGTCCGTCTCGAGCTCGAGCCATGCGCCGCGGTTCGGAATCACGGTCGCCGTGTAGCTCTTCTTGCCGTTCTTGTCCAACTTCTTACTGAAGTAAACGCTCGGGCTGCGCACGAGCTGGCTGACGATAACCCGCTCCGCGCCGTTGATAATGAACGTGCCGGTCTCCGTCATAAGCGGGAAGTCGCCCATGAACACTTCTTGTTCCTTCACTTCGCCCGTTTCCTTATTGATGAGGCGAACCTTCACGCGAAGCGGCGCCGCGTACGTGACGTCGCGCTCCTTCGACTCGTCGACCGAATACTTCGGCTCGCCGAGGCTGTAATCGATGAATTCCAACGCCAGATTGCCTGTAAAGTCTTGGATCGGCGAAATATCCTGAAGCAATTCCCTCAGGCCCGTCTCCAAGAAACTCTCATACGACTTCTGTTGGATCTCGATGAGGTTCGGGATTCCCAATACTTCTTTGATGCGAGCGTAGCTTCTACGTTCACGACGACCGAGTTGCACCACATGTCCTGCCAACTTACGTTCACCCCTCATGTCTACTGGACTGCCGAATAGAGTAACGAACAGCGCGAAAACAAGCAAAATTGAAACAAGAGGCGCCATGCTTTCGAATCGGAGCGCATATCCTGTGCGGACAGAGCGTCGAATCGACCCGGATCACGGGCGCCGTCCTATGATGGACCGCGAGACCGTCGTTCCTCGGAAGCGTCTCTTATTGGGTAACGGAATGGGAAAAGAGAAAAAAAGAGCCCCGCCGCGCAGAAGCGCACCCCGCCGCGATATTCCGGCGCAGTCGTTCTTCCTGGCGGTAGCTGAAAAATTCCATATCATTTATCGTAGTCGGAAATCTTTGGCAATATACGTCAAGACGGAAAATTTCGAGGATTTTTTGGCTTCTTTCACGGCGTTAAAAAATTTCTTGACATTTTACCGAACTAAAGACAGGTGAGGCATTTTAATGCTGACAATTACTAATGCTACCATACCGCACATATGAAGTCAACAAAAAGGCGTTGACAAAACGTCAATTATGCTTTATGGCTTGAAAGATCCGATACCCCTTCTCTTTCGTCGCTTCACGTACATCGCCAAATCGTTCTTCCAGCTTCGCGAACGCCGACGGCGCTCCTTGCTTCTTCTGTATGACGACCCATAACGATCCGCCCGGCTTCAATCTCTCGAACGCCCCGTCGAAGATGCTATGAACGATAGACTTCCCCGCCCGGATCGGCGGATTCGTGAGAATCGCGTCGAACGTCGCGCCCGGGTCCAACGCCTCGTACCGATCGCTTTGCAGAATGCGCACGTTGCGAATCCCCAACCGCTCCGCGTTCTCCTTCGCGATTTCGACCGCTCTCTCGTTGACGTCCAGCATCGTGACCGTTCCTTCGCTCGCGAGCGTCGCCGCGACGAGCCCGATCGGCCCGTACCCGCAGCCGACGTCCAGCACGTCCGCGTCTTTCGGTATGCTCATCGCTTCGATCAATACCCGGCTGCCGAAGTCGACTTCGCGCTTCGAGAAGACGCCCGCTTCGGTAACGAACCGGTACGGTTTGCCGCGCAGCGTCGCTTCGACCGTCTGGCGTTGCGATGCTGTAATCGGCGTCTTCGTATAATAATGCTCGCTCATCCTGGGCGGGCTCCTTTCTCTGGTGCGAGTTTGGAAAATGAATGCTTTGCGGCGCCGGGCCGACGGCCTCGTCCCATACCCTCCGCTTGCTCCGTGTAGTTGCGTTGTCTGATTAAACTTTCTCACATGAAACAACGCAACTCCACAAAGTCGCCGCTCCGGCATGGGCCGAGTCCATCGGCTTCGCGCCTAAGTTAAACCCCATCGTCCCCCGAAAGGAGTCCGATCGGAATCGCTCCGCGTGAAGCAAAACCCCCTGCGAGCGCGAACCGCACTCGCAAGGGGCTTTCAAGCCGATAGGCTCTTCGATTACTTCACTTCTACTACTGCGCCTGCTTCTTCAAGCTGCGCTTTGATCTTGTCCGCGTCTTCGCGGGAGATCTTTTCTTTGATCGGCTTCGGTGCGTTGTCGACCACTTCTTTCGCTTCTTTCAAGCCGAGGCCCGTGATTTCGCGAACGACTTTGATAACGTTGATCTTGGAAGCGCCGGCGCTCGTCAAGATAACGTCGAATTCGGTTTGCTCTGCGACTGCTTCCGCAGCTGCGCCGCCGCCAGCCATTACCATAGGAGCTGCTGCAGTTACGCCGAACTCTTCTTCGATAGCTTTCACGAGATCGTTCAATTCAAGAACGGTCATACCCTTAATGGCTTCAATGATTTGCTCTTTGCTCATTTGGATAACCCTCCAATTAATTTGTAAGTTTTATGCTTGTTCTTTCTGTTCTCCGACAGCTTTAACCGCAAGCGCGAAGTTGCGCATCGGAGCCTGGAGTACGCTGAGGAGCATGGACAACAGTCCTTCGCGGGACGGAAGGTCCGCAAGCGCCTTGATTTGAGCCGCGTCTACGACGCGACCTTCGACGACGCCGCCTTTGACCTTGAGCGCATCGTTCTTCTTCGCGAAGTTGCTCAAGATTTTCGCCGGAGCGATGATGTCCGAGCTGAACGCGATCGCCGACGGACCCGTCAGGTGCTCGTCGAGCTCCGTCAGTTCCGTTGCGGCCGTCGCGCGGCGAGTGAGCGTGTTCTTGATTACGTGGAGCTCGACGCCCGCTTCGCGAAGCTGCTTGCGCAGTTCCGTCGATTGCGCGACCGAGAGGCCACGGTAATCGGCAACGACCGTGCACGCGCTGTTGCGGAGCTTATCCGCCACCTCGCTGACGAGTTGTTGCTTTTCCGCTAAAACCTTTGCGTTAGGCATTGGGTGACACCTCCTGTAAGAATGGGTAAGCAGGGTGTAAACGAGAACAGCCTCCGTAGACACGAAGGCTGCATGAGGACGTCGCCGGCCGGGCGTCCTTGCGGACGCAACTCGACCCGGGAAGTCGTATCATAACACCTCGGCAGGGAATTAAGCCGCCGAAGCGGCGCCTGCTGTCTACGGTTGGTTTATTCAAGTTTAGAATGACCGGGAAGATTCCCGTTCCGCTTGCGCGACGATTCGATTAGCGGTACGCTGCCGCGTTCACGCGAGCGCTCGGGCCCATCGTGGACGAAACGGCGATGCTCTTCAAATATACGCCTTTAGCGGATGCAGGCTTCGCACGGTTCAACGCGTCTACAAGCGAACGGAGGTTTTCGACGAGCTTGTCGGCATCGAACGATGCTTTGCCGATCGGCGCGTGAATTTGTCCGGCTTTGTCGAGGCGATACTCGATTTTACCTGCTTTGATTTCTTGCACGGCTTTCGTTACGTCGAACGTAACGGTGCCCGCTTTCGGGTTCGGCATAAGACCTTTACCGCCGAGGATCCGGCCGAGCTTACCGACTTCGCTCATCATGTCCGGCGTAGCTACGCAGACGTCGAAGTCGAACCAGCCTTGCTGGATTCGGTTGATCATGTCTTGATCGCCGACGAAATCGGCGCCAGCCGCTTCCGCTTCTCTCGCCTTGTCGCCCTTGGCGAATACGAGGACGCGCTTCGTCTTGCCTGTGCCGTGCGGGAGCACGACGACGCCGCGAACGGCTTGGTCTTGCTTTCTCGGGTCTACGCCGAGACGAACGGCGACTTCGACGGTTTCGTCGAATTTCGCTTTCGCGGTTTGCTTCACGAGTTCGATCGCTTGAGCCGGTTCGTACACCGTCTCCTTGTCGATCAACTTCGCGGCTTCTTGATATTTCTTGCCTGGCATTGGTTTTCCTCCTTAGTGGTATTAGCGGAATGTCCTCCCACTGTTTGGCGGAATCGATTAGTCTTCGACTACGATTCCCATGCTGCGAGCCGTACCTTCCACCATCAGCATCGCCGCTTCCACGGACGCTGCGTTCAGGTCAGGCATCTTCTGCTCGGCGATTTCGCGCACCTTCGCGCGTTTGACCGTAGCGACCTTCTTCTTGTTCGGTTCGCCCGAACCCTTCTCGATGCCAGCGGCGACGCGGAGCAATACCGCTGCCGGCGGCGTCTTGGTTTCGAAGGTGAAAGAACGATCTTCGAATACGGTGATGACGACCGGAATGATCAAGCCCGCTTGATCGGCCGTACGAGCGTTGAACTCCTTACAGAACGCCATGATGTTAACGCCTGCTTGACCGAGGGCCGGACCGATCGGCGGAGCCGGATTCGCTTTCCCTGCAGGAACCTGCAGTTTGACCATCTTGATGACCTTTTTTGCCATTGTTGTTACACCTCCTCGCCAGAGTGATCCTCGCACCGTCGACGGGCGATTCGCCGTCTCGACGGGCGCGGCGAAACGGGCCGCGAAACTCTCCCACAAGCGACGTCAACGCCGCCAGGAGTGTCGTCTATTAAATCTTCTCCACCTGAGTGTAGTCGAGCTCAAGCGGCGTTTCTCTACCGAACATGTTGACGTGGACCTTCAGCTTGCCTTTGTCCGTAAGAATCTCTTCGATCGAACCGACAAAGTTCGCGAACGGACCCACTTTCACGCGAACCGACTCTTTCAATTCGAAATCGTGCGTCTCGCGCGGCGCCTCTTCCATGCCCATATGCTTTAATATCGCTTCCGCCTCTTCAGGCATTAACGGTATCGGCTTCGAGCCGGAACCGGTAGAGCCGACGAACCCCGTCACTCCAGGAGTGTTTCGCACAACGTACCAAGAATCGTCCGTCTGGATCATCTCCACCATGACGTATCCCGGGTATACTTTGCGCGTCACCGTCTTCCGTTTGCCGTCCTTCGTAACCACTTCTTCTTCCGTCGGAACGAGCACGCGGAAAATTTTGTCCTGCATCTCCATCGATTCGACGCGCTTCTCCAGGTTGGCTTTCACCTTGTTCTCATACCCGGAGTACGTGTGAACGACGTACCATCTCTTCTCCATATTCGGAGCGGCTTTCTCCATCATCTTCGGGTCACCACCGGAATCGATTTGTTATTCCAAAATCGCGCGGATTACGTTGGAAATCCCGAAGTCCAAAACGTAGAAATAGACCGTCACGAAGATGCAGCAGAACAGGACGACGAGCGTGTAGCTGATCAATTCCTTCCGGCTCGGCCATTTCACTTTCTTCAGCTCGGCCCAAGCCTCACCGAAGAACGAGAACGTCGATCCGAAGCTTTGCTTCAAACGAGCTAGCACAACAGCACACCTCCAGAAATTACCGCGTTTCGCGATGGGCCGTATGGGAATTGCAGTACGGGCAGAATTTCTTCAACTCGATGCGGTCCGGATGAGAGCGCTTGTTCTTACTCGTCGTGTAATTCCGCTGTTTGCAGCTTGTGCAAGCCAATGTAACGATTACCCGCATGTGGACACCTCCTGGACTAGCCTTCTAAACAGAAGCGTGATATTTTCGAACCCTTCTTGCGAAAAGGTCCAAACAAAAAAAAGCAGCATATTTTTGGGCTACCTGAACTACTTTATCACAGGGGGTATGCCGTGTCAAGAAAAGTGTTGACATGCAAGTCTTTCCGGGCTTCGCCCGCGATCCGCGAATAGTGTTCAGTATTGGCAATAATTACTCGGGCTAAACCGAAGAAAAAAAAGGACCCGGACGATTCCCGCCCATGGGTCCGCTTTCAGTAGCTGATATTGCGCACTTCCAAATAACGCTCGAGCTTGCGCTTCACTCGCTGCAGCGCGTTATCGATCGATTTCACGTGCCGATCCAAGTCGACCGCGATCTCTTGATACGACCGCCCGTCGAGATATAGCATCAACACCCGGCGCTCCAGATCGCTTAATATTTCGCCCATCTTGTCTTCCAGCCCGCTGAACTCTTCCTGATTGATGATGAGCTCTTCCGGGTCCGACATCTTCGAGCCGCAGATGACGTCGAGCAGCGTCCGATCCGAATCCTCGTCGTAAATAGGCTTGTCCAAAGAAACGTATGAATTCAACGGAATATGCTTCTGGCGCGTAGCGGTCTTAATCGCGGTAATGATCTGACGGGTGATGCACAGCTCGGCGAACGCCTTGAACGACGCCAGCTTGTCCCCGCGGAAATCGCGAATGGACTTGTACAACCCGATCATGCCTTCCTGGACGATGTCTTCCCGGTCGGCCCCGATCAAAAAGTAAGATCGCGCCTTGGCGCGAACGAAGTTGCGATACTTGTTGATTAAGTGCTCCAACGCCTCGCTGCTGCCGGCTCGGACCGCTTCGACCACATCTTCGTCGGGTATAAGTTCGTACTCGGACTTGATTGACGCTCTGAAGTCGACGCTCACTTCTATCCCTCCGGCCTGCTTGGAGCAGCCTTGACGATACCGCTCAAAAGATAAGACAAGTATAACTGATGCTTTAAAGAACCGTCAACCTTCCAAATCCCGAGAACCCTTTATTTTACTGGCCTTTCCGCCATTTTTCAAACAGCTCCCGTAGGTCGCCGCTCAGATGTTTGTCGAACGTGTTGCGCTGCGACAGAGGCTTCTCCTGCACGCGTTCGGCGACCTCCCGCTGACTTTGGCGCACCTTCACGAGCAGCTCGCGCGCCGACAGCCGCAGCGCGCCGCTCCCGAAGGCGACGTTCTGCTCCGTAAAGTCGGACGTCGCCACATAAATTTGCCGCCGCCGGCGCGCCAGCTGCTTCACGAGCCGTTCGATGCATTCGTCGGCGGTTTCCTTCTCCTTGGTATAATACACCTCTACCTTCCGCAGGTTGTATTGGCGTCCCAAGCCGGGAACATTATAGGCGTCGAATACGATGATGCATTTCATCCCGGAATATCCTTGATAGTCGGCGATCGCCTCGATCAGGAGATCCCGGGCCTCGTCCAGGTTGCGCTCGCGCAAATCGCGCAGATGCGGCCACGCACCGATGACGTTATATCCGTCGACGATGAGGACGTCATCCATTCTTCCCGCGTCCCGCCGCCGCAGGAGCCGCGGCCCGGCGTTGACGCACCGCTTCGTACAATAAGAGCGAAGCGGCTACCGATGCGTTAAGCGAGTTGATCCGTCCGAACATCGGCACCTTCACGAGAAAATCGCAGCGCTCCCGCACCAGGCGGCCGAGGCCGTGGCCCTCGTTACCGATGACGATGCCGAGCGGAATTTTCATGTCGGCCGCATACACGTCCTGCGGAGCCGAGCCGTCCGCGCCGGCGATCCAGACGCCGCGTTCCTTCAGCTCGTCGATCGTCTGCGCGAGGTTCGTCACCCGCACGACCGGCACGTGCTCGATCGCGCCGGCCGACGTCTTGGCGACGGTCGCCGTCAGCCCCGCAGAACGTCGCTTCGGCACGATGACGCCGTGCGCTCCTGCGCAGTCGACCGTCCGCAGAATCGATCCGAGATTGTGCGGATCCTCGATCTCGTCGAGCAGCACGAACAGCGGCGGCTCCCCGGACGCCTCGGCGGCCGCGAACAAGTCGTCCAGCTCCGCGTACGCGCGCTCCGCGACCATGGCCACGATACCTTGATGGCGGACGCCGACGGCCGCCTGATCGAGCTTGCGCTTATCGACCTGCTGCGTCACGATGCCGGCGGCCCGCGCCTCCGCGAGCACCGGACCGATCCCCTGCGAATCCGCGCTGTATATGATCTTATGGATCGTCCGCCCGGACCGGACCGCTTCCAGCACCGGATGGCGCCCGGCTACCACTTCTTCACTCATGCGTTAACCCCTTCTCTTCGTTCTCGGCCTCTGCAGGCGGCGCGACCGGCGATTCCAGCCCGACGGAAACCCGCATCAGCCGCTCCAACCGATCGTAGCGCCGACATAAATATAAGTACCCGATCAAACACTCGAATCCCGTGCTGTGCCGGTAGTCGAGCACGTCCGTATTTTTCGGGGCGGCGTGCGACTTCGCGTTCCGCCCGCGACGGAGCATGTCCCGCTCCTCCTCGGACAGCTCCGGCTCGATGAGGCGCACCGCCTTCGCCTGCGCCTTCGCCGAGACGAAGCCCGCCGTCTCCCGATGCAGCTGATTCGGCCGCCGGCTCGGACGCGAGAGCACGTACTGCCGTACGTACATGTCGTATACGGCGTCCCCTAAGTATGCGAGCGCCAGCGGGCTCACGTGGTTCGGAGCTTCCGCCGGCGCGAAAAATTGAAAACCCTTCAAATCGACGATCGCCATGGGCGCCTACCCTACTTTCGCTTCCATCGAATGCCTTGCGGCGTATCCTCGAGCACGATGCCGAGCCCCGACAGCATGTCGCGAATTTCGTCCGCGCGCGCGAAGTTGCGCGCCTTGCGCGCTTCCGTGCGCTCGACGATGAGACGCTCGATCTCGTCGTCGAGCAGCTCCTCTTCGGCCGCTTCCGTCAGTATGCCCAGAATCGCGTCCATTTCTTGAAAGAGCTCCTCGATGCCGCGAAGCGTCGACGCGCTCGGCGTCCCCGCCGCCATCGCCGCGTTCGCCTCCGCGACCAGCTCGAAGACGGCCGTGATCGCGTCCGGCGTATTGAAGTCGTCGCTCATCTTCGCGTGGAACGTCTCGCGGATGGCCGCGAGCCGCTGCGCCGACTCGGCGTCGGCCGCGTCGCCTTCCGCCGTTTTCAACAGATGCTTCAGGTTCGTCCGGCAGTTCTCGATGCGCTCGAGGCCGCCCTTCGCCTGCTCCAGCCCCTCGTCCGTAAAGTTGAGCGGGTTGCGGTAGTGCGTGGACAGCATCAAGAAGCGAATCGTCTCCGGCTTATGCCGGGCCGCCAGCTCGCGCGCGTTGACGACGTTGCCGAGCGACTTCGACATCTTCTCGTTGTTCAGGTTCAGGAACGCGTTATGCATCCAGTATCGGGCGAACGGCTTGCCCGTCGCCGCCTCGGATTGCGCGATCTCGCATTCGTGATGCGGGAACGTCAGGTCCATGCCGCCGCCGTGAATGTCGATCGTGTCGCCGAGATACTTGCGCGCCATCGCCGAGCACTCGATATGCCAGCCCGGACGGCCTTCGCCCCATGGGGACGCCCAGCTGATCTCGCCCGGCTTCGCCGCTTTCCACAGCACGAAGTCGAGCGGGGATTCCTTGCGCTCGTCGACCGCGATGCGGGTGCCGAACTGCAGCTCTTCGAGATTTTGGTGCGACAGCTTGCCGTAGCCCGGGAAGCTCGACGTGCGGAAGTAGACGTCTCCTCCGTTCTCGTAGGCGAAGCCGCGCCCGACGAGATCGGCGATGAAGTCGATGATCTCCGGCATGTTCTCCGTCACCCGCGGATGGATCGTCGCCGGCGGAACCTTCAGCGACCCTGCGTCCGTCAGGAAGTCGGCGATATTTTGCTCGGCGAGCTCCGGCACGGCGCGGCCCGTCTCTTCGGCGCGGCGGATGAGCTTATCGTCGACGTCCGTGAAGTTGACCGCGTACGTAACTTCATAGAATTGCTGTAAATACCGGCGGACCACATCGAAAAAGATCAACGGCCGCGCGTTCCCGATATGGATCAAATCGTATACCGTCGGCCCGCATACGTACATCGTCACGCGTCCGGGGACGAGCGGTTCGAAAAGCTCTTTCCTGCGCGCCATCGTATCGTAGATATAAATCTTCGGCTCGATCGTCGATTTCGTCATGATTCTCATTGCTCCTTCGTTATCTCGCTTCGTACTCGCTTCCAATTCGAATGCTTCAAGCGTGTTCGGGCTCCGGCTGCTCCGGCTTCGACGCGCCGCCGCCTTCGCGGCGGTCGCCCCGCTCCCGAGCCAGCTCCTCTCGCAGCCGTCCGACTTCGTCCCTCAACTCCGCCACCTCGGCGGACAGCTGCCGGTGCAGCTCTAGGATCGGGTCCGGAATGTTGCCGTGGTCCAGCTTGTTCGCGACCTTCTGGCCGTTGCGCCGGACGACGCGTCCGGGGATGCCGACGACGGTGCTGTCGGGCGGCACCTCGTGCAGCACGACGGCGTTCGCGCCGATGCGCGAATTTTCGCCGACGGTGAACGATCCGAGCACCTTCGCGCCGGAGGCGACGACGACGTTGCTGCCGATCGTCGGGTGGCGCTTGCCCTTCTCCTTGCCGGTGCCGCCGAGCGTAACGCCTTGGTACAGCACCACGTCGTCGCCGATCTCGCACGTCTCGCCGATGACGACCCCCATGCCGTGGTCGATGAACAGCCGCTCGCCGATCCGGGCGCCGGGGTGGATTTCGATGCCGGTCATGAAGCGGCTCGCCTGCGAGATCATCCGCGCGAGTCCGTACCACCGGCGGCGGTACAACGCGTGCGCGACGCGATGCGCCCAGATGGCGTGCACCCCGGAGTAGGTCAAGACGACCTCGAGCACGCTCCGGGCGGCCGGGTCGTTATCGAAGACGGCGTCGATGTCCGAGCGCATCGCCGCGAGCCAGCTTCTGCGTGTTCCCATGTGCGTCCATCCCCCTCCCTGTGTCGATGATCGTTCAAATAAAAAAGCCCCCGCAGCCGTCGTTCGGCTGCAGAGGCGTCTAAGTCGCAACGCGGTTCCACTCTGCTTCGGGCCGCCGCCGCGCCTTACGTAAAGTCGTATTGCGCGCATCGTCCCGCTTTCATCGGTTCGTAACGGGGACCACCCGGACTCGCCTACCGGGAATCCGGTTCGGCGGTCGGCTCACAGGCGCAATTCGGTCGGGGCGATCCGGACGGATTTCAGCGAGACCGTCCTCTCTGGGGAACCGCGTTCCAACGTACTTCTCCTGCTCGTTGCCTCTTGCATATGTTACCAACCAGTATAGCCACAGTCCGGCGGTTTGACAACCCCGAACGGCGCGAACCTACATCCGTTCCCGCAGACGCGCCAGCACCTTCTCCTTGCCGAGCAGCCACAACGTCTGATTGAGGTCGCGGCCGTGCGTCTGCCCCGTGAGCGCCGCGCGGATCGGCATGAACAGCTGCTTGCCCTTGAAGCCGGTTTCCGTCTGCACCGCCTTCAGCGCCGCTTTAATGGCGTCGGCCGAATACGCTTCGTCCGGGATCGCCCTCACCTGCTCCGCGAACGCGCGCACCACCGTCGGCACCTGCTCCTCCGTGAGCACGACCGCCGCTTCTTCCTCGACGGAAGGACGCTCCTCGAAGAACATCGGCGTCAAGTCGACGATCTCCGCGGCATACCGAAGCTGTTCCAAGTACAACGCCACGAGCGCGGTCACCCATTCGCGGCCCGCCGCGTCGAGCTCGGCCGGGATGCGTCCGGCGCGCGCGAGATGCGGAATCGCCAGATCGACGACGCGGTCCAAGTCGGCCGCGCGCAAGTAGTGGTTGTTCATCCAGTTCAGCTTCTCCGTGTCGAACACGGCGCCGCTCTTCGAGACGCGGTCCAACCCGAATTGCCCGATCAGCTCTTCCTTCGAGAAGATCTCCTGCTCTCCGCCAGGTGACCAGCCGAGCAGCACGATGAAGTTCACGATCGCTTCAGGCAAGTAGCCTAGCTCGCGATACTGCTCGATGAATTGAAGGATCGACTCGTCGCGCTTGCTCATCTTCTTCCGGTCTTGGTTCAAGATGAGCGGCAGATGGCCGAATTTCGGCGGCTCCGCGCCGATCGCTCGATATACCATAAGCTGGCGCGGCGTGTTGGAGAGATGCTCCTCGCCGCGTACGACGTGGGTGATCTTCATCAGATGGTCGTCGATCACGACGGCGTAGTTATATGTCGGGATACCGTCCGGCCGCACCATGATCCAATCGCCGATGTCGTTCGATTGGAATTCGACCTGGCCGCGCACCTCGTCCTCGAACGCGTACGTCACGTCCGCCGGCACGCGGAAGCGAATCGTCGGCTTGCGCCCCTCGGCGCGGAACGCCTCGGCCTGCTCCGCCGTCAGCGAGCGGCAGCGGCCGCCGTACCGCGGCATTTCGCCGCGCGCTTCCTGCGCTTCCCGCTCCGCGTCCAGCTCCGCCTCGGAGCAATAGCAATAGTACGCATGCCCGCCGGCGATCAACTTGTCCGCGTACTCTTTATAAAGATCAAGACGCTCGAGCTGGCGATAAGGGCCGTACGGACCGCCGACGTCCACGCTCTCGTTCCAATCGAGACCGAGCCACTTCAGCCCGTTCAGCTGGCTGTCGACGCCCGTCTCGACGTGCCGCGTCTGATCCGTATCCTCGATCCGGATAATGAACTCCCCGCCCCGATTCCGAGCGTACAAATAACTGAATAATGCCGTCCTTGCCCCGCCGATATGCAGAT
Organism: Paenibacillus antri; assembly: GCF_005765165.1. NCBI lineage: Bacteria > Bacillati > Bacillota > Bacilli > Caryophanales > Paenibacillaceae > Paenibacillus > Paenibacillus antri. The sequence goes on from NZ_VCIW01000034.1 coordinate 24,244, forward strand.
GCCCCGTCGGGCTCGGCGCATAACGAGTGCGCACCGTTCCGTTGCCCATCATAGTGTATAGGTCACGCCCTTCCACGATTACCGAAAATGATTTATTTCCCTATCATACCGCTTACGGAAGCTTCGTCAAGCATACGGTCGCCATCGCCGCGATGCCTTCTTCTCGCCCCGTGAAGCCGAGCTTCTCCGACGTCGTCGCTTTCACGTTCACCTGCGACGGCTCGGCGCCCAGCGCTCGCGCGATGTTCGCGACCATGCTCTCGATGTGCGGCGCCATCTTCGGCCGCTGCGCGATGACCGTGCAGTCCGCGTTGCCTAAGCTGTACCCTCGTTCCCGCGCCAACCCCCACACATGCTCGAGCAGCTTCATGCTGTCTGCGTCTTTGAAGGCAGGATCCGTATCCGGAAAATGCTTCCCGATGTCCCCCAGCCCCATCGCGCCGAGCACCGCGTCCGCGACCGCGTGCAGCAGTACGTCGGCGTCGGAATGGCCGAGCAGCCCCTTCTCGAACGGAATGTCCACGCCGCCGATGATGCACTTGCGTCCTTCCGCGAACGCGTGCACGTCGAACCCTTGCCCTACTCGTATCATCTCTCTCGCTCCCCCATGTTCTCCGTTTTCCCCAGCAGCCGCTCCGCGAGCTCCAGATCGTCCGGCGTCGTCACCTTGATATTGCGGTAATCGCCCTCGGCGATCTTCACGCGTACGCCGAGCCGCTCCACGAGCATCGCGTCGTCCGTGCCGAGGAAGCCGTCCGCCGCCGCGCGCCGATGCGCTTCGAGCAGCAAATCAACGCGAAAAGCTTGTGGGGTTTGCACCGCCCACAAGCTGCTCCGCTCCGGCGTCCCGGCGACTAAGCCGTTCGCGTCCGCGATTTTGATCGTATCCTTCACCGGCACGCCCGGCACCGATGCGCCCGTCTCCGCCGCCGCGGCGAGGCAGCGCTCGACGACGTCCGGCGTCACGAGCGGCCGAGCTCCGTCGTGCACGAGCGCCCACGCCGTCTCCGGCCGCCGCTCGAGCAGCGCCTCGAGACCGCGCAGCACCGAGTGCTGCCGCTCCGCGCCGCCCGAGACGACGGCGACGACCTTGCGGAGGCCGTACGTCTCGACCAGCTCCCGCCCGTACGCTTCGTCGCCCGCGCCGACGACGAGCGCGACCGCGTCTACCGACGCGGTCCGCTCGAACGCCTCGAGGGCGTGTACGACGACCGGCTTCCCGCCGACAGGTATGTATTGTTTGCTAACCGCCGCGTTCATTCGTTTCCCGACGCCCGCGGATACGATGACGGCACCTGCTGTCGCCACGTTGCCTACCCCCAGCCGATATTTCCGTCTATCTTACCATAAGCGGCGGAACGATTTCGAGCGGGGGACGGGGGCGGTTATTGCGCGGCCTTTTCCAACTGCTTCGGTTTCGCGAAAATCATGCGTCCCGCCGACGTCTGCAGCACGCTCGTCACCAGCACCTCGAGATGCGAGCCGATGTAATCGCGCCCGCCTTCCACGACGATCATCGTGCCGTCGTCGAGGTACGCGACGCCTTGCCCGTGCTCCTTGCCGTCCTTGATGACCTGCACCATGATTTCTTCGCCCGGCAGCACGACCGGCTTCACCGCGTTCGCGAGGTCGTTGATGTTCAGCACCGCCACGCCCTGCAGCTCGCACACCTTGTTCAGGTTGAAGTCGTTCGTGACGACCTTGCCGTGCAGCGCCTTCGCCAGCTTCACCAGCTTGCTGTCGACCTCGGAAATTTCGTCGTAGTCGCCCTCGTAAATGAGCACCTTCACGTCCAGTTCCTTCTGGATCTTGTTCAGGATGTCGAGGCCGCGGCGCCCCCGGTTGCGCTTGAGCAGGTCGGACGAATCCGCGATGTGCTGCAGCTCCTCGAGCACGAATTCCGGAATGACGAGGGTGCCTTCGAGAAAGCCGGTCTTGCAGATGTCCGCGATGCGGCCGTCGATGATGACGCTCGTATCGAGAATCTTATGCTCGTAGATGCGCTTCGGCTCTTCCTTGACGACCGGCGTACGAGCCGCGTCGATCCAGCCGAGGACGTCGGGGCGCTTCGCGACGGCGAACCGCGCGCCGAGCGCGCCGAGCGCCAGCGTCGCCAGCACCGCGAGCCACGGCGCGGCCGCGCCGAACGCGCGGAACGCCGGGTAGAGCAGCGCCGCGACGACGAGCCCGACGACGAGCCCGACGATGCCCGCGGCCGCGTCCGCCGCCGGCAAGCCGTACAGCCGCTCCTCCGCCTTCGCTAACGCGCGATTCCCGATCCGAGCGATCCATGAGTAGCCGAAATAGAAAAGAATAGCAAACGCGCCCGCCAAGCCGTAGCTCTGGCCTTCGATCGAGCCGAACGCAACGCCGGGAACGAGATACCCCAGCATGTCGTGCTGAAACGCCGCCGAAATTTGATAGCCGAGGAAACCCCCGAAAACCGTAAATACTGAGCGAAATGTGTTGGTCCACATCACGTGCTCACCTCCTTAATTGTGTCCTTAGAAGTATGGTCCACTTTTTGGAAGGTTAATCTCGGGTCGAAGAAATTCTTGGAGGAGGAGCACGGCACGCGTTCCCTCTCGTCACCTGCGCGCCCACGGGCGGCACTGCACTCCGTTGGTGCACCTTTCGCACCGCTCCGGTTCGCTTTCTACACTCTCGTGGTGCACTCCGTCCCCCGGCTGGCCGCCCGCAGGCATCCTCTTCGCGCCGTACTGCACTCCGTTGGTGCACCTTTCGCACCGCTCCGGTTCATTTTCTGCACTCCCGTGGTGCAACCCGCCCCGGCTGGCCGCCCGCAGGCATCCTCTTCGCGCCGTACTGCACTCCGTTGGTGCACCTTTCGCACCGCTCCGGTTCATTTTCTGCACTCTCGTGGTGCACTCGTCCCCAAGCTGCCGCCAATACGACCGCACGAAAAAATCCGCCCCCGGTCGCGTTCGCACGCGGATCCGAGAGCGGATTCCCGACTACAACCTATTCGCTTTTCCGACTCGGCGGCGGAGGCGCCTCGTCCTTCGCGTCGGCCCCGCCTTTCGGCCCGCCCCTGCGCAGCTTCCAGCCCCGCCGCGCGAGCAGCGGCTTCTGCCCGTCCGCGCCGCGCGCCCGCACCCCCGGCACGCGAACGTTCCGCACGCGGCGGCCCGCCGCGCGGGCGATCACCTCCACGTTCTTCCGGAGGCCGAACAGCGCGTACAGCAGCAGCGGGATAAACAGCAGCTTCGACGCCCAGCCCGGGTACAGCACCGCGACCGACGCCGCGCCGATAATGATGATCGGCGTAATCCAAATCGCCTTCTTGGACAACGCGAGCTTCTTGAAGCTCGGATATTTCACCGTGCTGACCATAAGGAACGACAACGCGAGCGACGACAGCACCATGACCCAGATCGGGATCGAATCGGAGAACAGCGCCAGCGTGCAAAGCACCCCGCCGGCCGCCGGAATCGGCAAACCCAGGAAGTACCCCGGCAAGCCGTCCATGACGTTGAACCGGGCGAGGCGCAGCGCGCCGCAGATCGGGAACAGCGCCGTCACGATCCAGCCGAGCGCCTCGTGCAGCCCTTGGAACGCGGCGACGTACATGACGAACGCCGGCGCCACGCCGAAGGAGATGACGTCGGACAACGAATCGAGCTCCTTGCCGAATTCGCTCTGCGCGTTCAGCGCCCGGGCGACGCGGCCGTCCAATCCGTCGAGCAGCATCGCGATGATGACGAGGATGGAGGCCATGTCGGACCGTTCGTTAAACACCATGATTATGGCGAGAATCCCTAGAAATAAATTTCCGACCGTGAACCAGTTCGGAAGCTGTTTCCAACCCATCGGCTACACACCTCTGCCCTTTATGATACCCGAAATGCTCGCCGAACCCAAAGCTTCGCGAAATTCCCTTAAATATGACGGTCGACCAGCACCTGCTCCTGGATCCGCTTCAGCCCTTCCTTGATCGTCCGCGCCCGCACCTCGCCGATGCCGTCGACCTCGTCGAGCTCCTCGATCGTCGCCATGAGCACGTGCGGCAGCTGGCCGAACTGCTCGACCAAGTTGCCGATAATGAGCGTCGGAAGACGCGGAATTTTGCTGAGCATCCGGAAGCCGCGAGGCGAGAGCGACTCTTCCATCATCGCCGTCGTGTTCGGGTAGCCGAGCATCCGCACGACGTGATGGTCTTCGAGCAGCTCGTCGTCCGTCATGCGCATGAGCCCCGCCACGGCGTCCCGAAGCTTCTCCTCGACGGGATCGCGCATGTAATCCTTCAGCAGCAGGTAGGTCTCGTCCTCCACGCCGGTCACGAGCTCCTCGAGCTGCATGGAGATGAGTCTTCCCTCGTTGCCGAGCTCGTTGATGTAGCGGTTAATCTCCGCCTTGATGCGCAGCACCATCTCGGCGCGCTGCACGACGTTCGTGACGTCGTGCAGCGTGACGATCTCCTCGAATTCGGCGGCCGACAAGTTCGTCAGCGCTTGGTCGAGAACGGCTTTATACTTTTCCAACGTTTGGATCGCTTGGTTCGCCTTCGTCAGAATGACGCCCATGTCCTTGAGCGCATATCGCAGCTGCCCTTGGTACAGCGTAATGACGTTCCGCCGCTGCGAAATCGAGACGACCAGCTTGCCCGTCTGCTTCGCGACGCGCTCCGCCGTCCGGTGCCGAATGCCCGTCTCCGACGATGCGATCGACGAATCCGGAATGAGCTGCGTATTCGCGAATAAAATACGTCTTAAATCCTCGCTTAATATAATAGCGCCGTCCATCTTGGCCAGCTCGTACAGATAGTTCGGCGAGAAATCGCAATTGATGGAAAATCCGCCGTCTACGAGGTCCATGACCTCCGGCGAGTAACCGCAGACGATAAGTCCTCCGGTTTTCGCGCGGAGCACGTTCTCGAGTCCTTCCCGGAACGGCGTCCCCGGCGCGACGAGCTGCAGCAGTCCGCTCATGATTTCTGGCGTATGCTCTTCCTTGACCATGTGTACCCTCCTGACGATGCGGACGTTCGATCCGAAGAAACTTCTAATAACTATTGTATATAAAAAGGACCGAAGTTTGCACTTCGTTTTCGTCTTTTTTCGGAAAACGTTCCCTACGCCCTACGGCAGCAGCAAATTCAGCGCGTCCCGCACCGTTCCGACGGGGACGACCTCGATGCCCCGAGGCGGCGTCCACTGCTTCATGCTCTTGTCCGGCACGATGACGCGCTTGAAGCCGAGCTTGAGCGCCTCGTTCACCCGCTGATCGACGCGGGAGACGCCGCGCACCTCGCCGGTCAGGCCGATCTCCCCGAAGACGACGTCCTCCGGCCGGGTCGGCTTATCCCGGAAGCTCGACGCGAGCGCCACGGCGATGCCGAGATCGGCCGCAGGCTCGTCCAGCTTCACGCCGCCCGCGACGTTCAAGTACGCGTCCTGCGTCTGCAGATGCATGCCGACGCGCTTCTCCAGCACCGCGATGATCAGGTTCAACCGGTTGTAATCGACCCCCGTCGCCATCCGGCGAGGGGACGGAAAGTTCGTCGACGACACGAGCGCCTGCAGCTCGACGAGCACCGGCCGCGTCCCCTCCATCGAGGCGACGACAGTCGACCCCGCGACGCCGAGCGGACGCTCGGAGAGGAACAGCTCCGAGGGGTTCTTCACCTCGGTCAAGCCGTTCTCGATCATCTCGAAAATGCCGATTTCGTTCGTCGACCCGAACCGGTTCTTCACCGCGCGCAGCATGCGGTACGTATTATGCCGCTCGCCCTCGAAGTACAGCACGGTGTCCACCATGTGCTCGAGCAGCCGCGGGCCCGCGATGGCGCCTTCCTTCGTCACGTGGCCGACGAGCAGGGTCGCGACGCCGCGCTGCTTGGCGATCCGCATGAACAGCCCGGTGCATTCCCGCACCTGGGACACGCTGCCCGGCGCCGACGCGACGCCCGGCTGATACACCGTCTGGATGGAGTCCACGACGAGGATGTCCGGCCGCACGTCGTCGAGCGCCTCGAAGATGTGGTCCGTGTTCGTCTCGCACAACACGAACAGCGAATCGGCTTCCGCGCCGAGCCGCTCCGCGCGCATCTTGATCTGACGCGCCGACTCCTCGCCCGTCACGTACAGCACGCGCTGCCCCGCGCGCGCGAGATGATGCGACGTCTGCAGCAGCAGCGTCGACTTGCCGATGCCGGGGTCCCCGCCGACGAGGATGAGCGACCCCGGCACGAGACCGCCGCCGAGCACGCGGTTCAGCTCCCCGCTGCCCGCGTCGATCCGGGGCTCCTGCGAGCTGACGATCTTGGTGATCGGCTGCGGCCGCTCCTTCGCGCCGGAGAGGCCCGGCACCGCGACACCGGCCGTCTTCACGACCGTCTCCGTCTCCTCGACGAACGTATTCCAAGCGTTGCAGCCGGGGCACTTCCCCAGCCACTTCGGCGATTCCGTGCCGCAGTCTTGGCAGACGAATTTCGTTTTACTTTTCCCCATGGTCGTTTCCTTCGCTCCGCTTTCTTTCGCTATCCGGTACTATTCTCCGTCAACTGACAAAATCCTGCACCTTTAGACAGATTCCGCAAGGAAATCGGTCGAATCGATGCGGTATTTCGCCGGATTGACGACAGTTACGCCCTATTGCCGCTAGACCCATTCTCTCCGATTCCCGATCGAAGAAACATACCCCATACGTCAGGGACCGTTCGCCCTATGTATTCAAGTTTTCTACTTTTTTACATGCGGTTTACATTGCCATCATGTCCGGTTAACACGAGACGATTATGATGTGAGGGCATATACCTTGATGATAACGGAGGGGTCCATTCATGAAAAAGCCGATCCAACGATGGACGACCGGCGCGATCGCCGCCGTCGTCGCAGCAAGCGGATGGTCCGGCGCGGCATTCGGCGCCTCGGCGGGCGCCGAAGCGAAGCCGTTCCTGTCCGTCCCCGCCGCCTCGGAGCTGAAGGTGCACTACCTCGGCCGGTACGTCAGCGGCGCCGGACTGGACGAAGCCGGCGCGGAGATCGTCGCGTACGATCCTGCGACGCAGCGCGGCTTCGCGGTGAACGGCGCCGAGGAAGCGCTCGACATCTTCGATCTGGCCCCGCTGCGCGATCGGTCGACGGTCGTCGAAGCGCTGCCGCTCGTCAAGCGTCTCCCCGTCGAGACGCTTACCGCCGGGCGGGTGCAAGCCGGCGACATTACGAGCGTCGCGCTTCATCCGAAGGGCGGCGTCCTCGCCGTCGCCGTGCCGAACGATCCGAAGCAGGAGAACGGGCACGTCGTATTCGTCGATACGAACGGCGCCCTGCTCGGCTTCGTCGAGGTCGGCGCGCTGCCGGACATGCTGACGTTCACCCCGGACGGCGGCTACGTGCTCGTCGCGAACGAAGGCGAGCCGAGCGACGACTACAGCGTCGATCCGGAAGGCAGCGTCTCGATCATCGACGTGCGCGGCGGCGTGGAAGGGCTGACGGCCGAGCATGTCCGGACCGCCCGGTTCACGGACGATATCGTCGCCGGCGACGTCCGCAAGGCGAAAGCCGACGTGCCGTACGCGCAAGATTTGGAGCCGGAGTACATCGCGGTCGCCGAGGACGGCAAGAGCGCCTTCGTCGCGCTGCAGGAAGCGAACGCGATCGGCATTCTCAACATCGCCTCCGCTTCGTTCACGGCCGTCCGCAGCCTCGGGTACAAGCCTTACGCCGAGGACGGCGGCTTGGACGCGTCCGACAAGGACGACGACGCTTCGATCCGGCCTTGGCCGGTGCTCGGGATGTACATGCCCGACGGCATGGACGTATTCTCGAGCGGCGGGAAGCAGTACGTCCTGACGGCGAACGAAGGCGACTCCCGCGATTACGAAGGATACTCGGAAGAGACGCGCGTCGAAGACTTGGTCGAGCGATACGCCTTCGCCTCGGACGCCTTCGGCGAAGAGGCGCTCGGCCGATTGAAGACGACGATCGCCGCCCCGACGAACGCGGAAGGCAAATACGACGCGATCTATAGCTTCGGCGCTCGCTCCTATACGATCTGGGAAGCGTCCGCGGACGGCCGGGTCGCGCGCGTCTACGACAGCGGCAGCCGGCTCGAACGGTTGACGATGGAAGCCGCCGAGACGGCGGCGAAGACGAAGTCCGCGTCGTGGGGCGCGATGTATAACGCGGACAATACGGAGAACGCGTTCGACGATCGAAGCGACGACAAGGGGCCGGAGCCGGAAGCGGTCGCGACGGGCGTCGTCGACGGCGAACGGTACGCCTTCGTCGGACTCGAGCGGACCGGGGGCATCTACTGGCAGAACGTCACGAATCCCGAGAAGCCCGGCGCGGACGGCTACTTCACGACGCGCGACTTCGGCTCGGAGGAGCCGCGGGGCGACCTGGCGCCGGAAGGGATGGCGTTCGTTCCCGCCGAAGACAGCCCGAACGGGATGCCGCTGCTGCTCGTCGCGCACGAGGTTTCCGGCACCGTAGCGGTATACGGCTTCGAGACGGCCTCGGCCGCCGAAGCGAACGGGACCGCCGACGCGACGGCACCCGCGTCGACTTCCGGCGTCTACGTCGTGAAGCCCGGCGACACGCTGACGGGCATCGCCGCGAACTACGGCTTGACGTGGCGGCAGCTGCAAGCGATCAACCGGTTCCGCGATCCGAACCTAATCTACCCCGGGCAATCCGTGAAGCTCCCGCGGTAATCGATCCGCCTCTTAACAACGCGCGAAGCGCCCCTCCGATCCCGGAGAGGGCGCTTCGCATTATTTATAGCGGCTTAACTTCGGGGCGGCGGTCAGCTCCTTCTTCACCTTCCGCCACCAAAGCAGCTGCGTCTCCATGTCTCCGATCAACTCGGAGACGTCTTGCAGCAAGCGGGCGCGGCGTTCGATCGGCACATGCCGCACGTCTTCGACGATCCGCTCCGAGAAATGGGCCTCCTTCGGAAATTTCCGGCGGAGCCGGGCGAACCGCTCCTCCACCGAGCATTCCCAGATCGGCTTCCGCGATCCGTCGCCGTCGGGCCGCCGCACGGATTCGAACGTCCACAGCTTAAGCGCGGCTTCCTCCGACGTCGATGCGCAGGACAGCAGCTCGCCGTCCGCATACGCCGACCATAGCCCCGATCGCTCCGACCGCACGACTTGGCCGATGCAGCGTTTCTTTCCTTTCGAATTCGCATACACATAATACCGTTCGCCGTCGGCCGTGCGACCGGCCCGGTCCAGCTCGAATTCCATCGTATCCCTCGCTCCGCCTTGGAATGTATTCTCATTATTTCCAGGCGGAGCGTTTCCATGCTTAGCGATTAGTCTCTCTCTTTCCCCTTGCCTTTGTCCTTCCCCTTCCGCTCTTCTTCCTTCTCATCATCGTCGTCGTCATCATCGTCGTCATCCCGCTCGTCTTCGCGATCCTCGTCGTCCCGGTCGTCCTTCCGTCCCTTTCCTTTCCCTTTGTCTTTCTTGTCCTTCTTGTTCTTCGATTCTTCCTCTTTCTTCCCGTCCCGGTCCCAATCCGCCCGGAAGCCCGGCGGCGGCACGAAGTCCGCCGGCGCCGTCTCCGCGAGCGCCCGCGTCGCCACTTCCCGGAAGACGGCGGCCGCCGCGGCGCTGCTCGTCTTCATGTAGTGCTCCCGGTCGGTCTTGTCGTACCCGATCCATACCGCCCCCGTCAGCGCAGGCGTATATCCCGCGAACCACAAGTCTTTCGCCCCGCCGTCGATGCCGGCGAACTCCTCCGTCTCGGGCAGCTCCGTCGTGCCCGTCTTGCCGGCCGTCGCCCAGCCCGGGACGGCGCCCTGCTTGCCGGTCCCTTCCTCCACGGCATGCCGCAGCAGCAGCGTCATCGTATACGCCGCGTTCGGATCCATCGCCTGCACCGGCTCCGCGTCCGCTTGACCGACGACGGCGCCGTCGTGCGAGACGATCTCGCGGATCGTGTGCGCCTCGTGCATCGCCCCGCCGTTCGCGAACGCGGAGAACGCCTGCGCCATCTGCAGCGGCGATACCCCTTCCGACAAGCCGCCGAGCGCGAGTCCTAGATTGCGGTCCGCGTCGCCGAGCGGAATGCCGAGCCGAGCCGCAAACTCCAGCCCCTTGTCGATGCCGAGCTGCTGCAGCAGCCACACCGGCGGTACGTTCCACGACTGCCGGATCGCCTCCGCCATCGTCACGTCGCCGTGGTAGCGGCCGTCCCAGTTGCGCGGGCGGTAGCCGTTCGCGTCGAACGGTCCGTCGTACAGCTCGGAGTACGGCGTATACCCCGCCTCCAATGCGGGGCCGTACACCGCGATCGGCTTGAACGCGGAGCCCGGCTGCCGCTTCAGCTGCGTCGCCCGGTTGAACGCCCGGTACGGCCCGCTCTCCCGCGAGCCGATCAATGCGCGGATGCCGCCCGTCGTCTGGTCCAGGAACACGGCGCCGCTCTCCACCGTTTGCCCGTTCTCGGACGGCGGAAACATCGCCGGATCGGCATACACCGCGGCGGCGGCCTCCTGCATTCGACGATCCATCTCGGTCCGGATCGTGAACCCGCCCGCCATCAGCTGTCTCTCCGTAATGCCGTGCTTCTCCTCGGCCTCCGCGACGACCGCATCGATATACGACGCGAACGACGCCCGGCGCGCCTCGTCGGCCGCGCCGTCGTGAAGCGCCAGAGGCGTCGCGACGGCCGCCTCATACTCCGCTTCGGTAATCAACTTTTGCTCGGCCATAAGCGAAAGCGCCAGATTCCGCCGTTCCGCCGCCCCTTCCGGGTTGTCGACCGGCGAATACCGGCTCGGCGCCTTCGGCAAGCCCGCGAGCAGCGCCGCCTCAGGCAGCGTCAGCTCCGAGACGTCCTTCCCGAAATACGTCCGGCTGGCCGCTTGGACGCCGTACGCGCCCTCCCCGAAATAAATCGAGTTCAAATACCGCTCGAGCACTTCTTCCTTGTCGTACGTCATCTCGATCTTGAGCGCGTACGCGGCCTCCTTCAGCTTGCGCTCGATGCTCTTGTCCGGCGTCAGGAACGCCCGCTTCGCGAGCTGCTGCGTAATCGTGCTCGCGCCTTCCACGTATTCCCCCGCTTGCAAATCCTTATATAACGCTCTCGCGATCGAAGCGATATCGACGCCGGGGTGGTCGTAATACCGCCGGTCCTCGACCGCGATGATCGCTTCCAGCAATACCTCGGGCATCCGATCGATCGAGACCGGCTCGAACTTGCGCACCGACAGCTTGAATATCTCCTCGCCGTCGCGATCCAGTACGACCGTCGGCGACGGGAGCGGCTCGCCGAGCTCGTCGACGTCGAGCGACGTTACGTACGACGCCGCCGTCAGGAACAACAGCGCGGCGCCCGACAACGACGCGAGCAGTCCCCAGGCCGCGATTCGTTTCCATTTCCGTTTCATGTATGGCAGCAACCTCTCGACCCGTTTTTCGGATAACATTCGAAAGGGAGTTCGAATTTCGGGGCGTACGGCGTCGCAATGAAGAAACCCCGAACGCCGGAATCGTTCCGAGGTTCGGGGCTTCGATTATTTCATGCGCAGCGCATTGTCCAGCATATAGTGCAGATTGCCGTGCGCGTCGTAGAACAGATGCGTCGCCTTGGCTAACGACAACGTCTCCAGCTTCTCGAATGTCGTCAGGTCGTAGATGCCCGTCTTCCCGGCCGCGCGGTCGCCGTTCGGGCTGACGGCATAGATCGGCTCCGGGAACTCATGGATCACTTGCGATAAGTCGGCACTGGAAAATACTTTGTCCTTGGCGATCACCAAGCTCTCGTCTTTCGCGAGGAGCACCGGGGCATCGAGCGGATCCCGATCCATATTCGGGTAACCTAACGACGAGGCGTCCGTCTTCGCGAGCGACGTTCCGTTCACCGAAACCTCGTATACGTCGGATCCCGCGTAACCCGCGCCCCAACCGTACTGATGCCAATAGTAGAACTTGCTCTCCCCGCTTGCGAAGGCGATGCCGCCCACGCTCTTCATCGACGGCGCGTACGCGACCGGCGCGAACGTCGCCGCATCGAACAGTAGCAGCGTCGGGTCCCATTGACCCGTAACGACGAACAGCTTGCCGGCGTAGTCGTACACGTGGCGGTGGGCATTCTCTTCGTCGCCGGCCGCGGAGACTGCGTTCAGATGTCGTACGATCGAGTAATCGGGTAAGCTCACTTCCGTTACCAGTTGGCGTTCCGCGTCGTTGACGATATACAGCTTCGTCCGGTCTTCCGAGAGATCGATGCCAGACGGCCGGTAAGGAAGCTTCAAGGTATGGACGATGGCTCGGCTCTCCAAGTCTACCGTATACAAGTTCCAGAACGCCTTGTCGACGGCATACAAAAGATTCGAGGCGACATCGACGGCGATGTCGGCGATGATGCCGTCGAACGCGACACCCTGACTCGCGACGGGCGGCAGCGTCTCGACGGCGTCCTTTTCCACGATTTCAATTATAGATTTCCCGTTCAGGGCGGAGACGACCGCCAGCTTATCCGTTCCGTTCGCGAGCCGCGCCGTCGTTCCATCCGTATGATATTGGCCGGTTTGCTCGAAGCTGCCATAATCGTATACGCCGATCAGCTTGTCTTTCGCCGTGTAGAAAGAACCGTCTGCCAGCTGGAACGCGATATCCGCGAAGCCCCGGTTCAGCGCGTACACGTACCGCATGTCGTCATACTTGCTGTCCGTCGTACGGAATACGGTGCCCGCGCCGTTAAAGGCGTATCGCCCGTCCGGGGACAATTCGAAATTCGTGCTCATCGCATAATTCCCGTGGTACGGGGAGTCGTACCCGTCCGCGTCCGCGAACGCCCCGTTCGCTACGGGGAAGGCGGTCAGATCCCGGGGGGACGTATCCGTCGTGACCGCGTAAAGTTTATTTAGCGTCGGATGCATATGGATAAAGCTCTGCTGTCGGATGCCGGTCGTTGCGATTTCCGTCATGGTCGCCCTTGCATAGGACTTGATATCCGTCCACTGCGAAGAGCCCGACGACACGTAGAAGGTTCCGCTGCGATCGACCGCGATGTCGTACGGATCGATAGCGACGTCCGCCAACGCTTTCGTCTCGAGCGTCGACGCGTCCAAGACGGCGATCGCGCCCGATTGATCCTCCCTGTACGACGAATGCTCGCCTTTCAAAAGCCCGACGTACAACTCCCCGTCGGCGTAAGCGATGCTCTCGGGCGGCAACGGGAGGGCGACCGTAACGATTTCTTCCGTGTCGTAGTTTACGGCGTGCAGCGCTTGTCCTGCCTTATCCGTCATGAAGAGAATCGGTTCGGTCGGATGCTCGATCAGATCCGTCGGCGTAAAGTCCAACGGAATGTGTTTATTGTAATAGGTCGTCGCCCATGCGGCCGCGCTGAACGCCGATTCCGTCATCGCCGCCCCTGCAGTTACCTTATAGTATCTTGTGCTGTGCGGAGCGTTCGTCGGATCGACGACGAGCGGTTCGTCCATCCGCTCGATTCGCGTCTTATTCCCGGTTTCGTCGAGGAACGGCCGGTATTCTCCGTCCTGCGAATCGCTGTAGTACACGTAGTAATATTCCGCGTGTTCCACGGCGTCCCACAGCAATCCCAACTCGGTGTTGGAAATCGCGAATGCCGCGACGTTCTCCGGCGCGTTCAACCGAATGCGTTCGCTGAACCGCTCGAACTTCCATAGCCCCGTCGCTTGGTCCCACACCGCCTCGAATACGATCGTATCCCCATAGAACAGCTTCATCGCGTCGCCGTCCCGCAGCGGTACCGCCCCATCCGCCGGATGACGGTCCAAGGTTGCGACATATCCGTCGTTGATCGCGTAACCGACGGCTTCGGTTCCTCCGTAATAAACGGCCGCGTACACCGATCCGGACACGGTGATCGAGGACAGGAACACGCTAGGATGAGCTTCGCTCGAGCCCTCGCGCGTCGCCGTGTAGACGCCGCCGTCCAGCGGAACGCTCGCTTGGACCGCGAAGATGCCGTAAGTCGCTCCCGCCGCCGTATACACGGCCTCGTAGACGGAGTCCGATACGCTGTTCTTCAACGTCCATCGATGCTGGGTCGCGTCGCCCGGGATGTCGTATGCCGCAACCAGCTTGTCGCCCGTTACGAAGACGGCTTGCGCCGTAGGCGCCGGAGCCTCGGGCTCGCCCGACCCCGGTTCGCTCGGCACGGTCGGCACGGTCGGCACGGTCGGTACGTTCGGCACGGTCGGCACGGTCGGCGCCGTCGGCGACGACCCCTCCGGAGCGCTTACAGGATCGTCCGGCTCCGTACCAACGCCGCCGCTCGCCCCTTCTCCGCCGATGATAATCTCGGTCACCCCTTCGGACAGTTCGTATCGGACTACGGTCTGCTCGAAGCTGACGCCCTCGATGTGAACGGCCGCGAAGAGAATCTTGCCTTCCCCCGTTACCGCGATCGCCGCGTGCACGACGATCTCTTCGACCACGGAGCCTTCCGCAATGTCGATTTTGGCGGCGGAGACGACGGTAACCATACGGAAATCGCCGACGAGACGAACCGAGGCGGACGCTTCGGTCGTCATGACCTCGACCTCGAGGAAGCCCTGCGTCGCGTTGTTTTCCTCCAGCTTTACGCCCGTCTTTACGACAGTGCGATGGATGACGGTGCCGCCTTGCGCGACTAAGCGAACCTCGCCCGTCACTTTCTCGACGATCACGTCGTTCAAGGAGGAGTCGGAGATCACGATGCTGTTCTCCCCGCCCCCGGCGACGATCGTTCTCCCTTCCACCGTCACGCGGTCGAGATACACTTCGCCTTCCCCGATCCCGGGAGCCAAGTACAGATCGCCCTGAATCACCGTGTTTTTCAACGTGACGTCCGGACTGCGGACCGTTACGTTCCCGGCCACGACGGTTTGCTCCTCGTCCTTCCCGAAAGCAGCCGGTTTATGTAGGATCTTGCCCGCCGCCCTGTCCAGCAGCGCGACGGCTTCGGCCCGCGTGATCGGCGACGCCGGACGGAACGCACCGTCGGGATACCCTTGCAAATATCCTTCGGCCGCGATCGCGTCGACGTACCCGATGCTCCACGCCGGGATGTCGCCGCGGTCCGTAAACGCGGACGCAGTCCCGCCGCCTTCCGCCGCCGCTTCCAGCTTCAGCAGCGCAGCAACCATTTTCGCAGCCTCTTGTCTGCTGATTTCGCGATCCGGACGGAACGTGCCGTCTTCGTACCCGGACGCGTATCCGGCCCTCGCGGCCTTCGCGACGTCGTCGGCGAACCATGCGTCCGCTTCGACGTCCAAGAAGGCGGAATCCGAAGCGTGGGCATATCCGTATACGCGATTGACGAGCGCGACGAATTCCGCCCTCGAGATCGTCTCATCCGGACGGACGCTCCCATCGGCGTACCCTTTCACAAACCCGCTGTCGGCCCATTCCGCAAGCTGCTCCTTGGCCCAGCTTTGCTCCATGTCCGTAAATACGGGCGGTTCTTGCGCAACGTCCCCCGCGAGCGCGCTCGCCGGCGCAAGCGAAGCGAGCGACAGGCAGCCCGCCATCAACAGGGACAACAATTTTCTAATAGCCAACTCGGTCTCTCCCTCTCCTGTGTCGAAAATGTAGTCAAAAAAGCAGTCAAAAAAATAGACTCTCCCCGTTACCGGGAACAGTCTATTGTTGCGGATGATGACGATCTCCATCGGTAACCCGGCGATCGTAGCTTATCGGAAGGATAAGCGGTAGACCCGTAGCTTTGCGTCCATTGCTTTCGCAATGTTTGCCTTTAGTTATTTAGTTGCATGCCGAACGTTCCGCAATATTTCTTAAGCTCCATTTTACTGTTGAAGGATGTCGAACGCAATCGATTTTTGCTATATTTTGCAATAATAAAGAAGACCCGAGTCCCCCTTGGGGGCATCGGGTCTTCGCTTCGTTACTTCTGCGTCACTTCGCTGTGCACGGACAGCTCGCCGTCTTTCTCGTCGATGAGCACCGTGTCGCCCTTCTTGATCGTGCCGCGGAGCAGCTCCTCGGACAACCGATCCTCGATGTGCTTCTGGATCGCCCGGCGCAGCGGACGCGCGCCGTACGTCGGATCGAAGCCTTCCTTCGCGAGGAACGCCTTCGCCGAATCCGTCAGCGAGAAGTCGATGTCTTGCGACTTCAGGCGCTTGCGCAGCTCCTCGGACATGAGCGAGACGATCTCCGAGATATGCGATTGCTCGAGCGGATGGAACACGATCGACTCGTCGATCCGGTTCAGGAACTCCGGACGGAAGCTCTTCTTCAGCTCCGCGAGCACCTTCTCGCGCATCGCCTCGTACGCGTTCTTCGTCTGCTGCGCCGCGTCGCCCGTCGTGAAGCCGAGCGTCGCGTTCTTCTTGATCGTGTCCGCGCCGACGTTCGACGTCATGATGATGAGCGTGTTGCGGAAGTCGACCGATCGCCCCTTGGAGTCCGTCAAGCGGCCGTCCTCGAGCACTTGCAAGAGGATGTTGAACACTTCCGGGTGCGCCTTCTCGATTTCGTCGAGCAGCACGACGCTGTACGGCTTGCGGCGCACCTTCTCGGTCAGCTGGCCGCCTTCCTCGTAGCCGACGTATCCCGGAGGTGCCCCGACGAGGCGGGACGTGGAGTGCTTCTCCATGTACTCCGACATATCGATGCGGATGACCGCATTTTCGTCGCCGAACATCGCTTCGGCAAGCGCCCGCGCCAGCTCCGTCTTACCGACGCCCGTCGGTCCAAGGAAGATGAAGGAGCCCATCGGACGCTTCGGATCCTTCAATCCGGCGCGGGAGCGGCGTACCGCTCGAGAAATCGCCTTGACCGCTTCGTCTTGGCCGATGACGCGGTTATGCAAGATTTCTTCCATCTTAAGCAAGCGCTCGGTTTCTTCCTCCGCCAGCTTCACGACCGGGATCCCGGTCCAGCTTGCGACGACCTGGGCGATATCGTCCGGCGTCACCTCGGAGTCCGTGCGGCCTTGCTTTTCCTTCCACTCGTTCTTCGTTTCCTCGAGCTCGTCGCGCAGCTTCTGCTCCGTGTCGCGGAGCGAAGCGGCCTTCTCGAACTCTTGGCTTTGAACGGCGGCGTCCTTCTCCTTGCGGATATCTTCCAGACGGGACTCGAGCTGCTTCAGGTTCGGCGGTACCGTGTACGTGCGCAGGCGCACCTTCGAGCCCGCTTCGTCGATCAAGTCGATCGCCTTGTCCGGCAAGAACCGGTCGCTGATGTAGCGGTCGGACAGGCGCACCGCTTGCTCGAGCGCATCGTCCGTAATTTTCACCCGGTGATGCGCTTCGTAGCGATCGCGCAGGCCGCGAAGAATGAGGATCGCTTCGTCGACCGTCGGCTCGTCGACCGTGATCGGCTGGAAGCGGCGCTCGAGCGCGGCGTCCTTCTCGATATATTTCCGATACTCATCCAGCGTCGTCGCCCCGATGCACTGGAGCTCGCCGCGCGCGAGCGCCGGCTTCAGAATGTTCGACGCGTCGATCGCGCCTTCCGCGCCGCCCGCGCCGATCAAAGTGTGCAGCTCGTCGATGAACAGGATGATGTTGCCCGCTTGGCGGATCTCATCCATGATCTTCTTGAGGCGATCTTCGAATTCGCCGCGGTATTTCGTGCCCGCCACGACGGAGCCCATGTCGAGCGTCATGACGCGCTTGTCGCGCAGCGTCTCCGGAATTTCGTTCGCCACGATGCGTTGGGCGAGACCTTCCGCGACGGCCGTCTTACCGACGCCCGGCTCCCCGATGAGCACCGGGTTGTTTTTCGTCCGGCGGCTCAGCACCTGAATGACGCGTTCGATCTCCTTCGAACGGCCGATGACCGGATCGAGGTTGCCGTCCTTCGCCACCGCCGTGAGATCCCGCGCCAGCGAGTCCAGCGTCGGCGTATTGACGTTCGCCGGCGTATTGCCGTGTCCGCTCGAGGACGCTTCGCTGCTGCCGAGCAGCTGGAGCACTTGCTGGCGCGCCTTGTTCAGGCTTACCCCGAGGTTGTTCAGCACGCGCGCCGCGACGCCTTCGCCTTCGCGAATCAGGCCGAGCAAGATATGCTCCGTGCCGACGTACGTATGGCCGAGCTTGCGCGCTTCGTCCATCGACAGCTCGATGACCTTCTTCGCGCGAGGCGTATATGCGATATTCGTCGGCTGCTCTTGACCGCGGCCGATGAGCGATTCCACTTCGTCTTGAATTTTCTCGAGACCGAGACCGAGACCGATCAGCGCCTTCGCGGCGATGCCGTCGCCTTCGCGAATGAGGCCGAGCAAAATATGCTCCGTGCCGATATTGTTATGGCCTAACCGTACCGCTTCTTCCTGCGCGAGGGCGAGCACCTTCTGGGCGCGCTCCGTGAAACGTCCAAACATCATAAGTAGACACCTCCGAATATATAGAAATGAAATTTACTACCGTCCGCTCGGATTCAGCCGCTCCCGGAACAGCTTCGCGCGATGCGCGTCGCGTTCGTCGGGGCTTAAGGGGCGGCCGTAGTGGTGTTGAAGATAGCCCGGCTGCGTCATCACGAGCAGCTCGTTCATGACCTTCGGCGAGAGCCCCTCGATCAGGCCGAGGTCGATTCCCAGCCGGACGTCGGACAGCCGCTGGGCCGCCTCCTTCGAATCCATGATCTCAGCATAACATAAAATGCCAAACGAGCGTCGAATCCGATCCGTCAATTTCGCGCGGGATTCGTTCAGCAGCTTCTGCCGCGCCGCCTTCTCGTGCTCGATGATTTGCCGGGCGACCCCATGCAGGTTGTCGATGATCTCCTCTTCGGTCTGGCCGAGGGTGATTTGGTTCGAAATTTGGAAGATGTTCCCCATCACCTCGCTGCCTTCTCCGTACAGCCCACGGACGGCGAGGCCGACCTGTTGGATCGCTTGGAGAATCCGATTCATCTGCTGCGTCATGACGAGGGCGGGCAGATGCATCATAACCGAAGCCCGGATGCCGGTGCCGACGTTCGTCGGGCAGCTCGTCAAGTACCCATGCTTCTCGTCGTAAGCGTAATCGACGACCGACTCGAAGATGTCGTCGATGCGTCCCGCGACGTCCCAAGCCTCCTTCAGCTGAAATCCGGGGTACAACACCTGTATGCGCAGATGGTCCTCTTCATTCACCATAATGCTGACCGCTTCGTTGCCGCTGAGAATGACGGCCCCGTTCCGCGCCTCGTTCGCGAGGTTCGGCGAGATGAGATGCTTCTCGACGAGCACTCGCTTCTCCAGCTCGCTCATGCCGGTCAGCGGCACGAGATCGAAGTCGCCGATTACCTTCAGCTCCTCATCCTTCAGCACCGACGCGACGCGATTCAGCACCTCTTCCGACTGCTGATTCGTCGCGAGCATCGGGAACGGTTCGTTGCTCACGTTGCGGGCGATGCGGATCCGGCTCGAGATGACGATGTCCGAATCCGGCCCGTCCGCCTGCATCCAGCTGCTGACCGCATGCTCCGTGTATCTGCTCATGCTCCTGATCTCCGCCTCCTTCCCGCTATAACGCCGACTGCCGCTCAAGCTCGCGGATTTGGTCGCGCAGCTTCGCCGCCGCCTCGAATTCCTCCTGCTCGACCTTAAGGGCCAAGTCGCGCTTCAGCTGCTCGATCTGCCGGCGCAGCTGCACCTTCTTGCCGACCCGCTTCGGCACCTTGCCGACGTGCGTCGTGTTGCCGTGCACGCGCTTGAGCAGCGGCGTCAGCCGATCTTGGAAGTGCCGATAGCATTCCCCGCAGCCGAAGCGGCCGATCTTGCTGAACTGCGCGTACGTCATGCCGCAGAAATCGCAGCGCGGCTGCGCCGCCTTCTGCTGCGCGGTAGCCGGCTTGCCGGTCGGGTCGAGCTCGAGCAAGCCCGAGAGGAGGTTGTGGATCGAGAACCCGCCCGCGGTGCCGGGGATGAGCTCTCCCTTCTCCCGCGCGCAAGGCTCGCAGAAATGAAACTCCGTCTTGTCGCCGTTCACGATCTTCGTAAAATGCAACGTCGCGGGACGCTTCCCGCATTCCTGACAGAGCATACCGTTCGTCCCCTTTCCTTCGGATCAACGTATCGGGCGCATTACTTGGTGAGAAGCGCCACCAGCATCGCCTTCAGCATGCGAGCCCGAACCTCGTCCCGCAGCGGGAGCTTGAGGCCGATCGTCTCGCGATGCATCGCCGCCTTCATGAGGTTCGCCTCGCGGCAGGAGACGAGCTTCGCTTCCTCGAGCCGATAGATCAGCCCTTCCGCGGCGGATTGGTCGATCTCGGAGCCGATCGTCTGCGACACCTCGACGTGAATCATCTCGTGCATGCCGAGATCGACCTTCTGAATCCGGATGTATCCGCCGCCCCCGCGCTTGCTCTCGACCAGATACCCCTTATCGAGCGTGAAGCGGGTGCTGATGACATAATTGATCTGCGACGGAACGCACTGGAATTGCTCGGCCAGCTCGTTGCGCTGCAGCTCGATGATGCCGTCGGCGCTTTGCTGCAGAAGCTGCTTCAAATATTGTTCGATCATGTCGGACGTATTCCGCATGACGTGACCTCCAATGGGTCGAGTCGGCGAAAGTCGGCGCCGAGCTCATTCGTTGACTTTGACTTTCTTTGACTTTAACAACATTATATCCAAAAAAAATTCCTTTGCCAAGTATGGGACGCGAAGCGAATCGCAGTTCTTTTTCCTACCCTCAGTATAGACAAAAAAGCCCCCGGCTACTTACTCCGGAGGCAAAGTTTCGTTCATCTTCATAGAATTTCGCACGCGCAGCGCGCCGCCGCCGCGCCGCCGCCGTCCGAACGCCCCGAGCAGGCGGTCCCCCTGGGACAGGACGAACGTCAATGCGAGACCGGCGGCGACCGCCGTCGTAAGGTTGGAGAAGACGGTCAGCAGGAATGTGACGACGAGCACGAGCGAATCCGGCGACCTCTCGCGGAGGATCATCGCGAAATGCCTGCGCTCGCTCATGTTCCAGGCGACCGTCATCAGGACCGGAGCCATGCCGGCGAGCGGGATGTGGGACGCGTACGGCGCGAACAGAAGCAGAACGAGCAGCACGACGAGGCCGTGAAATACGCCGGATACCGGCGACGCGGCGCCGTTCTTGATGTTCGTCGCGGTTCGCGCGATCGCGCCCGTCGCGGGGATGCCGCCGAACAGCGGCGCCGCCATGTTGGCGATGCCCTGACCGATCAGCTCCTTGTTGCTGTCATGCTTATCGCCCGACATCCCGTCCGCGACGACCGCGGACAGCAGCGACTCGACGGCGCCGAGCAGCGCGATCAGCAAGGCGGGCAGAAGAAGCGTCTCGATGCGGTGCCACGACAGCTCCGGGAATCGGAGCGCGGGGAGCGCGTTCGGAATGGCCCCGTACGCCGAGCCAATGGTAGCCACTTGGTCCCGGAAGAGGAGGAAGGCGGCCGCCGACGAAAGGAGCAGGCCGACGAGCGAGCCCGGCACGCGAGGCAGCAGCTTCGGCGTCAGCAGGATGGCGGCCAGACTTAGACCGCCGACGGTAAGACTGTACGGGTTCGTCGTCCCGAGCCGTTCCGCGATTTCCCCCATGTTGGCGAGGAACGCCTCGTGCCGTTCCACGCCGGTCAGGCCGAGGAAGCCGGGCAACTGTCCGGCGAAGATGATGACCGCGATGCCCGCCGTAAACCCGACCGTGACGGGCTTCGGCATGAACTTGATCCATCCGCCGATTCGGACCAGTCCCATGAGCACGAGCATCATCCCCGCCAGGAAGCCGGCGATCAGCAAATTCTCGTACCCGTACTGCAGGACGACGGCGAACAGCACCGGGATGAACGCGCCCGTCGGACCGCCGATTTGGAACTTGGAGCCTCCCAGAAGCGAAATCAAGATGCCCGCGACGATCGTCGTGTACAGCCCGTACTCCGGCTTCACGCCCGAATGAATCGCGAACGCCATGCCGAGCGGGATGGCGACGATGCCGACGATCGACCCGGAGACGAGGTCTCTGCGCAGCGCCGACGCGTCGTAGCCCTCGAATCTCCCTCTCCACCTCAACCCCATGCGGATCAAACCTTCTTTATTTTGAATATTTGATTATTTGAATATATAGCGAATCATACACCCATTCCGCCCCGTCGGCAAGGGGGGATGCGCGTACTTTTTTCTGCGGTTTACGACTCTTTCCGCATGTCCTCGAGCAGCGAGATGGCATCGACCAGATGATTGTCGAAGATTCGCTTCGCGACCTCGAGCAAATCCTTGATCAGCGGATCCCGCAGCGAGTAGACGACCGTCGTGCCTTCCTTCACGCCGAAGACGACGTTCTTGTTCCGGAGCACCGCGAGCTGCTGCGACACCGCCGAGCCCTCGGAGCCGAGAATCGTCTGCAGCTCGTTCACGTTCTTGCTGCCCTCGCTCAGCACTTCGAGAATGCGGATCCGCATCGGGTGAGCCAAGGCTTTGAAAAATTCCGCTTTGAATTGTTGAATCGTCCGGCTCATCGCGCAGCCCTCCGCTTTTTCCATAATCATTAGTGTTGTAAAGATCATAGCACAGATGCAGGGGCGGTAAAATCGAGAAAAGTGCGCACACTATTTTTCGGGGGTGATTTGTCATGACGGGACGAAATTCGCATCCGAAACGAGACGGCCGGCAAGCGCAGCCTTCCCGCCTCGACCAGCACGGCGAGACGATGGCGGAGGATAACGATTTCCAGGACTTCACGAAAGAGCAGCAAGCCGCGATTACGAGCGACGCTTGCGAACGGAAGGATTAACGACGCCGTCGTCGGCGTTCCTTCGCGATATCGCGCGAAGCAGAGCCATACCCGGTTGCGAAGACACTCGCCGCGACCGGGTATTTTCGCTTGCCCAGAAATTTCCACATGTTGAATTCTACAAATCTTCGACATCAGGTCCTGGATTCCGATAGGAAAGATTTCTCGTCTAGAAATTGTAGAGTTCGCGGAGTTCTAATATGATTCATGGAGGGAGGTTGGAATATTGGTTTCTACTAAAAAAACGATCGTCATCCTTGCCTTGTTTCTGATCGCCATTACGGCGTTACGATTAACGGTGCTGCATTCTCAGAAGCCGATCGAGCATCCCCGGGTTACGGGCGGCGTCTTGGACCTGCGGGGATGGACGTTGCCGCATAAGCAGACGATCCCGCTTACCGGGGAGTGGGAGTTTTACCCCTCGAGACTCGTCGAGCCCGGTTCGACGGACCGTTTCGAAGCGCGGTCTATCCAAGTCCCCGGGAAATGGGAGCCTGCGTTTCGGGATCAGGCGCCGTCTTCCTTCCGCTTCGGCACGTATCGTCTTCGGATCCTTCTCGATGACGATGAAGATGTACGGCCCTCGCTTAAGTTACGATTCAATCGCGTTAACAATGCATCCGCCGTCTATGTGAACGGCCGATTGGCCGCGCAAGAAGGCTCGCCGTCCGAAGAGCGGGAGGAACATCGGGCCGGTAACCTCCCCTTCTCCATCGCGCTCGACGGCGACGAACCGACGATCGAGCTTCTCGTTCACGCTTCGTCCCATGCGGGTCCCGGCGGCATTACGCAAGCGGTCCGCTTCGGAACCGTGGACGCAATCAATTCCCGAACGCTGCTATCGACCAGTTTGCAAATCGGGTTATGCGTCGTCTTTTTGATCCACGGCATCTACGCGGCCATGCTGTTCTTTTTCGGGGTCGCCAATAGAGGATTGCTTTATTTTGCGCTGGTCATGCTCTTGGCGATTCTCATCGTACTGGTTGCGGACGATCGGCTGCTCTTCGTTTGGTTTCCGCTTCCTTACGAATTCACGACCAAAATATGGGTCTTGTCCTATACAGGCGTCGTCGCTTTCCTGCCCCCTTTGCTGAACCGTATGTTTCCCGGATGCGGTAAGCCCGGATTGTTGCGGAGCTTCGCCGCGTACTGCGTCGTCTACGCCTTGTTCGTATTGCTGACGCCGGCCAGCTACGTCATGTCCGCCTTGTTCGTGTTGACATCCATTCTTATCATTTCTACGATCCTCTCGGGACTCGTCTTGAAGAATGCGATTCGGAAGAGCAAGGATGTGATGTATGTGCTAATCGGCATCGCCGCGATCGGCGCGAATATCGTGTGGACCATTATCGAAAGCAGAACGACGTTGGAGATGATGCACTACCCGTTCGATCTCGCCATCGCCGTCCTGGCTTTCGCGGCCTTTTGGTTCAGGCGGTTTTTCCAGGCCAAACGCGAAGCGGTCCTTCTTGCGGACAAGCTTCAACAGGCCAATCGGGAAAAGGATCGCTTCCTCGTGAATACGTCGCACGAGCTTCGAAATCCGCTGCACGGCATTATGAACATTACGCAAAGCGTGTTGGACGACCCGGTTCGTCCGGTCCCGGAAGAGCACAAGCGAAGATTGGAAATCCAGGTAGCGGTAGCCAGACGAATGTCCTTGATGCTGGACGATTTAATCGACGTCACGCGTCTGAGAGAAAGCACCGTCCGACTGCAGGTCGGCAGCGTGCGCATTCGGCCTGTCGTCGACGGCATCCTCGAGATGCTCCGATTCATGTTGGACGGCAAACCCATCGCTTTGCTCATCGACGTTCCCGAAGACTTCCCGGCCGTCCAAGCCGACGAAAATAGACTCGTACAAATTTTGTTTAATCTTCTGCACAATGCCATCAAATTCACGGATGAAGGCAGCATCTCCGTCTATGTCGAGCGGACGGACGCGACGGCGCATATTCATATTCTGGATACGGGGATCGGAATGGACGAGAACACGCGGCAGCGGATCTTCCTGCCGTACGAGCAAGGGGATTCGGAACGGGCGTATGCCGTCGGCGGCTTCGGACTCGGGTTAAGCATCGCCAAGCAGTTGGTCGAGCTCCATGGCGGAGACTTGAGCGTCGCTTCCGTTCCCGGAGAAGGCTCCCGATTCACGGTCGCGCTGCCTCTGGCCGAAGAGATGGATCGCGCCGAAAGCCCGGAAGCGTCTCGGAACCTCATTGCTGGCGAGAGCGCCGACTTCGCCGCGGATCGACCGGAGGTCGTCCACCTCCCGGCTTCTTCCGCCGATTCGGAACATCCGAAAGTATTAGTTGTGGACGACGACAGCATCAATTTAGCGATTCTGGCGGATATCCTGCGCACCGCTCCGTATCGCGTCGCGACCGCCATGAACGCGGCGGATGCGTTCGCCAAACTCGAGACGGCGACATACGATTTGATCATCACCGACGTCATGATGCCGCAGATGTCCGGGTACGAATTCACGAGGCGGATTCGCGAGCGCTTCTCCATGACCGAACTGCCGATCCTGCTGCTAACGGCAAGGAGCCGTTCGGAGGACGTCCTCGCCGGGTTTCAAGCCGGAGCGAACGACTACGTGACGAAGCCGGTCGACTTCTGGGAGCTCCGTTCCCGCGTCCGCGCGTTGATCGAGTTGAAATTATCGATCGAGGGACGGCTCCGAATGGAGGCCGCCTGGCTCCAAGCGCAGATTCGGCCGCATTTTCTATATAACACTATTAATTCGATCGCCGCGCTGGGAACGATGGATATCAAGAAAATGCAAAGACTGCTCGAAGAGTTCAGCAACTACCTTCGGACCAGCTTCGATTTCCATAATACCGACCGATTGGTATCCATCGACCGGGAGCTCGAACTCGTGAAATCTTATTTATTTATCGAACGGGAGCGGTTCGGAGACCGACTGGACGCGCAGTGGGAATTGGAAGCGGATCTAACGTTCCTATTGCCGCCGCTGGCCATCCAGACGCTTGTGGAGAATGCCGTAAATCATGGAATTCTAAAGCGCGCCAGCGGGGGAACGATTCGCATTCGGACGGCGCGTTCGGGGGATCGGATCGTCGTGTCCGTCAGCGACAACGGCGTAGGCATGAGCGAGGAGGACATCGCCCGAGCGCTTGAAGCGCCGGCCGATGTCAGCGAGGGAATCGGTTTGCGAAATACGGACCGTCGATTGAAGCAGCTGTACGGGAGCGGCATTCGCATCGAGAGCGTTCCGGGACAAGGCACGACCGTGAGCTTTCGGCTTCCGAGATAAGGAATGATCCCTGCGATCATTCCTTATTCTCCATTTTCCATTGCAGGTACCACTCGGTAATATACGGACTCGGGCGTTCGCCGACTTCCTCCAGCAGCACGGTCGTAAGCTCGCGATACTGCCGGTGCACCGATAAGTGATTATTCGTTGCGGCATATAGCTTCATCAAGGCGAAGCGGGCTTCTTCCGCCAAGGGCTGCCGGTTGCAGATCTCGAAGTATTTCTCGATCGCCTTCATATAGTTACGGCAAGAGGCATACCATTCGGCCGACTCCGTCATGGCGCGGACCCACAGCAATTTTAACCGAAACCGCTCGCTCTCCGCCCATACGTATTCGTAATCCTGCAAGTAATCGCCGGTGTATGCCGCCATGACCTGCTCGATTTCCTCGATCGTCCGGTCGTCGACCGGCAAGAGCGTCTGCAGGCGCTGCTCCCATTCCTCCACGTCCAGTCGGACATGGTCCACATCCAGAATGTACCCTTCCGTCGCGTTCGATAAGTGAAACCGGGTATTCATCGGTTCCAGCGTTTTTCGAATATGATAGACCGCGGTGTACAACTGCGAGAACGCCTTATTCGGTTCGTATTCCGGCCACAGCAGCTCGACGAGCGCGGATTTGCGAACCAGTTGACCCCGGTGCTGCAATAAATACAAGAATAACTCCTGGGCTTTGGCGGTTCGCCAACGAATGGGCGCGAGCGGCTTGCCGTCCGCCTCGATCAAGACTTGTTGGAACAGCTTCATCCGAAGGGGCGCAGTCGCCGAGGCTCCCGAGTCCGCATCCCCTCCAAGACGCTCCTGAATCCGCTGCAGCGTGACGGCCAAGCGTTCTTTCCCTACCGGCTTCATTAAATAATCCAAAGCGTTCAGCTCGAAAGCTTTGATCGCGTATTCATCGTAGGCCGTGCAAAACACGACGTTCAGCTTCGGCTTCCGCTCCAACAGCCGTTCGGCCAATTCGACTCCGTTCACTTCCGGAAGATGGATATCCAGGAACGCCACGTCTACGTCGTGATCGAGAATATAGGCCGTTCCCTTCTCGGGATCGACGAACTTCGCTGCGACGTCGATGTCGGCGATGTCTTGAAGTTGATGTTCCAGATAGCTTAACGCTAATAGTTCATCGTCGATCAGGACGACTTTCATCGTTATCCCCTTCCACCCATAATTGATAGGAACTTTACATTCTCCCCTATCGTACTACTTAAGAGGTTTAATGAACAAGGAGGAACATCGATCATGAAAATGAAACGCCTCGCGGCCTCCGCCGCCGCTCTCGCGCTGCTCGCGAACGCCGTCCCGGCGGCCGCGGCGGACGACCGCTCCCCCGTCGCCTTGTGGGTGAACGGAAGCGCATTGACGTTCGCGGACGCGTCGCCTTACGAAGAAGCGGGCGCCGTCCTCGTTCCGGTTCGCGCCGCCGCCGAACGGCTCGGCTTCCGCGTCTCGTTCGACCCCGGTACATACGCGGTCTCCTTGTCCTCGTCGAACGTCGACGTCTCCTTCCGCGTCGGAGCCGCCTCCGCGACCGTCAACGGACGCGAGACCGCCTTCGCGCCCGCCTCCGCCGTCGTCTCGAACCGCGTCTTCGTGCCGCTGTCCTTCTTCGAGACCGTACTCGGATTCGAGACGGCCTATCGGGCCGACGTGAAAGCCGCCGAGGTTCAAGGCGGCGCGCTCGACCCGAAAGCCTTGGTGGCCGACATCCTTCGGCTCCTCATCGATGGCAAATACCAACAGCTGTCCGACGAATGGTTCGCGGACGAGATGAAGGCGGCCGTCCCGGTCGAAGCGCTCGCTTCCGGCTGGGAAAGCGCGGCGCCGATCGCCGGAGCGTTCCTCGGCGTCGCGGCCGTGCAATCGGCGCCGCTCGACGCGGAAACGCTCGGCGTCGAAGCGGTCGCCGCCTTCGAACGCATGAACTTCAAAGTGTCCCTAGCGATCAATGGGGAACGTCAGCGATTGGTCGGCCTGCTGCTGCAGCCGGCCGCGGCGGAAGCCGAGGCGCCCGACGCCGTCGTCGAGGAAGAGGTCGTCGTCGGAGCCGGCACCGCTTACGAATTAGGCGGCACGTTGACGCTGCCCGCGGCGGCGGAAGGGCCGGTCCCGGCCGTCGTGCTCGTCCAAGGCTCCGGTCCGAGCGACCGGAACGAGACGGCAGGCGCGTATACGCCGTTCCGCGACCTCGCTTGGGGATTGGCGCAGCAAGGCATCGCCGTGCTGCGGTACGACAAGCGGACGTACGCTTACGGCGACGCGTTCACGCCGGAGGAAGCGGCCGCGATCACGGTCGCGGAGGAGTCGGTCGACGACGCCGTCGCCGCGGCGGAGCTGCTCAAGCGGGACGAGCGCATCGACGCGTCTCAGGTGTATGTAATCGGCCACAGCCAAGGCGGCATGCTGGCGCCTCGCATCGACGCCGAGGGCGGCGACTTCGCGGGCTTGGTGCTGCTCGCCGGCTCCCCTCGCACGCTGTGGGAGCTGATCTACGATCAGAATATGGCGTTCATCGAAGCGATGGACGACGCCGATCCCGCGAAGCGGGCGAACCTGGATTACGTCGAAGCGGAGTATAAGAAGGCGCAAGGCGTGGCGGCGATGAGCGTCGAAGAAGCGAAGAACAGTACGGTTTTCGGTTTCCCGGCCTATTACTTCAAAGAGATGGACGCCTTCGACCTCCCCGCCTATGTCGACGGGCTGAAGAAGCCGGTGCTCGTCCTCCAGGGCGAGGACGACTTCCAAGTGTATGCGGAGAAGGACTTCGCCAAGTACAAGGAGATCTTCGGAGAGCGGGACGACGTGACTTATAAGCTGTATCCCGGGCTGAATCACTTCTTCGTCGATTACGACGGTCCCGGCGCGGGAACGCTCGGCGAGTACAACGTGCCCGGCGCCGTTTCGCAGCACGTCATCGACGACATCGCGGCATGGATTTCGAAGATGAAATAATAAAAAGCCGCGGGCGTGCAAGGGGTGAACTGTGACCCCATTGGCGGACAGTTTAAAGAAAGCCCTCGGCGGCTAAGCCGCCAAAAGATGACTCCTGTATTCATTGGGGGTCATCTTTTTTAATGACCATTGGTAGCGCCCCGTATTGTA